>JAFADI010000004.1 GCA_023424965.1 Bacillota bacterium | reverse complement strand
GGGGGCAGCACGGTATACGAACTGTGTGCCTGCGGGACTCCGGCGCTGGCAGTGATACTGGCGGACAACCAGGAATTCATTACACGGAAAATGGATGAGCTTGGGTATCTTGAGTCCCTGGGATGGTATAATTCCTTGAACACCGGCAACTGGATGGAAAAGTTTAAAAAAATGTATGGGGATTATGAGAAAAGATCGGAAATGTCTGCAAAAATGCAGGGCCTTGTGGACGGAAAAGGCGCCCAAAGAGCGGTCGACGCTATTCTTACGACATTATAAAGGAATACTGTTAAATAAAATAAAGGCAGGAAATGCAGATGGAGAACACACATAAATTTATTTCCTACGGGCAGCAAGCGATTGATGAACAGGATATTAAGGCAGTCATAGAAACGCTTAAAAGTGATTACCTTACCCAGGGACCCAAAATACAAGAATTTGAAAAGGCTCTGGCGCAAGAGGCCGATGTGCGGTATGCCGTGGCCATATCAAATGGAACAGCGGCCTTGCATGCGGCTTGTTTTGCAGCCGGTATCGGTGAGGGAGATGAGGTGATAACCACTCCCATGACTTTTGCCGCATCCGCCAACTGTGTCCTCTATGTGGGAGCGAAGCCTGTTTTTGCCGACATAAATCCATCCACCTACAACATAGATCCTGAGGACATAAGACGAAAAATAACGAAAAAAACAAAGGCGATTATCCCTGTCCACTACACAGGCCAGCCTTGTGATATGGATGAGATAAGAAAGATTGCAGAGGAATACGGTCTGGTTATTATTGAGGATGCAGCCCATGCGCTGGGGGCGGAATATAAAGGCAAAAAAATAGGCGGCATCGGCCATATGACCACCTTTAGCTTTCATCCGGTGAAGCATATTACCACCGGTGAGGGCGGGGCTGTTACTACAAATGACGAAGACCTGTACAAAAAGTTATGTATTTTCCGTTCTCACGGAATAACCAGAGATCCTGACCTGCTTTTGAAGCATGAAGGGCCATGGTATTACGAACAGCAGGAACTGGGCTTCAACTACAGGATGACAGACATACAGGCCGCCCTTGGGATAAGCCAGTTGAAAAAATTAGCGGGATTCCTTCAAAAAAGAAGAGAATATGTTGAAACCTATGATAAAGAACTGAAAAACATCAGAGAAATAATACTTCCCCTGCAGGCAGATTATGCAAAGTCGGCATGGCACATCTATGTGATACAGCTGAGACTTGAATTGTTAAAGGCTGACAGGAAAACAATTTTTGAAGAACTGAGGAAGAGAAACATCGGCGTAAATGTCCACTACATTCCGGTATACCATCATCCTTTTTATCAAAGGCTTGGCTATGAGAAAGGACTGTGCCCCCATGCGGAAAAATTGTATGAAGGGATTCTAACACTTCCCCTGCACCCCGGAATGACCGGGGAAGATCAGAAGTACGTCGTGGAAAGTCTGAAAGAGGTCTTATAAAAGTATTAAACTTCCATTGAATTTATACCGATAAACATATAGGAATATCTTCACGGAGGGATTTGTATGAAAGTTAACGGCATGGATGCTTCAACAACTGCATATACAGCTTCCCAGACTTCCGATGCACCGGCAAGAGAACCCAAAATGGCATCGAGGGGTGGGGAGGCTGTGGCACAGGATGCTTCACAGCAGGCAAAACCTTTAATGGACGCAAGTGAGCTGCTCAACCTTTCCAGCTTTGAAAAGAGGGAGCTGCCGATTTCAGAAAAAGTTGTCCTGAATGCCATAGAAAAAGCAAACAAAGCAATATTGATTTCAAACAGAAAATTTGAATATTCAATTCATGAAAAAACAAAAGAGATTATGATCAAAGTCATTGATTCGGATACAAATGAAGTTATTAGAGAGATACCGCCGGAAAAGACCCTTGACATGGTGGCCAGAATGTGGGAAATGGCGGGAATTATCGTCGATGAAAGAAGGTGATTGAATGGCTGTTTCGAATATAAACACGACACTATATTCAAGACTGCATTTTACGGGACTGAGCGGAAGCGGGTTTGATACCGATACCCTGGTCGAACAGTTAATGAAGGTGGAACGGGCTCCTCTGGACAAGCTGACCCAGAAAAGACAGCTGACACAGTGGAAAAGTGATGCTTACAGGGATGTTATAAGTAAGTTGAGAGGCTTTAAGAATGAGTATCTTAACGTACTGAAGCCAGCCCAGAACATGCTTTCACCCAACTCTTACAAAAAATATACCGTAACTTCCACAGACAGCAATGTTGTAACCGTATCGGCAAATGCCGAAGCTGCGGCAGGCAGCCATAAAATTATTGTCAACAGGCTTGCCACGGCGGACAAGGCGGTTAGCGGTAGCGGAGTTACAGATCCCCTTGTGGGTAGGCCTGTCAGCAGCTTCGACCTGTCAGGGAAAAAATTCATGGTGACCTTGGATGGTGTAACCAAGGAGATCACGATGGACAATTATTCTTTCGATTCCGGGGATAATTCCAGTGACATTGTAAGCAAGGCTTCGACCGGGCTGCAGGCCCTTCTTGATAAAGCTTTCGGAGAAGGAAAAATCACGGCAACCTATAATAGCACCAATAAGACCATACAGTTTGAGGCTACGGGTGGGGCTAACAAAATAACATTAGTCAACGGCTTTGGCAATGACGGCCTATCCAGTCTGGGATTCACGGGAGGAGATTCCAACCGGCTGAATATCGGTGCGAGCCTGGACGCTCTCCAAGTTAAGTTTGCCAACAACCTCACATTCGACAGCGACGGAAAGCTTAAATTCACCATCAATGGTAAAGCGTTTACCTTTGATGGATCGACTTCCCTGTTTTCCATGATGAATACCATAAGCAGTGATTCCGATGCAAAAGTCAACATGCAGTATGATGAGATAACCGACAGATTCGTTCTGACGGCAAAGCAACTGGGGGATGGAAACAACATCGTAATAGGAGCAGAACAGGGAGGGAACTTCTTCGGCGACGGCGGAGTATCAGGAATCAGCACCGGCAGTGCTGCAACAGAAGAAGGGACCGACGCTTTAGTGACAATTGACGGAGTGGATCTGGTAAGAAGCAACAATTCCTTTACGGTAAACGGGATTACCTACAATCTCCTGAAGGCGGATCCCGGTGTGGAGAAAACGGTAGAGCTTGTACCGGATGTTGACAGCGTCTATAACAGTATAAAAACTTTTATAGACAAGTATAACGAATTGATTGATTCCGTCAACACAACACTTTCCGACAAGTATGACCGCAGCTACCAGCCCCTTACCAGTGACCAGAGGGACGCCATGAGCGAGGATGACATAAAAAAGTGGGAAGAAAAAGCCAAAACAGGACTTCTAAAGAATGATCCCATCCTCCAGAACATGATAAGCAGCATGCGGCTGGCTTTATTTGAAAAAGTGGACGGTGTGGATATCGACCTGAAGATGGTTGGAATCACAACAGGGTCGTGGCAGGAAAAGGGAAAGCTCCACATTGACGAAACGACCCTCAAGAAGGCAATCCGGGAGAATCCTGATGCCGTCATGAGCCTCTTTTCAAAAAGTTCCACGTCAACCTACGGCAACGTAGACCTTACGGCGGAACAGAGGACTCAGCGACACAAAGAAGAAGGGCTGTTCCAAAGAATTTCGGATATTTTAGACGACAACATAAGGACCAACAGGGCTCTGGACGGGACAAAGGGACTGCTGCTTGAAAAGGCGGGTATAACCAATGATGCCAGCCAGTATACCAATCTTCTATACAAGGAAATGGAAGACTATGACAAAAAGATAAACAGCCTGGTAGACAAATTGACGGAGAAACAAAACAAATATTATGAGAAGTTTGCCGCGATGGAAACTGCCCTGTCCAGGATGAATGCACAGAGCAGCTGGCTTGCTTCACAGCTGGGTACCAGCAAGTAAATATCAGAATAAAATTCAGCGTATGGAATCCGGGAGGACAATTTATGGCACTAAATAAAGCATATAACCAGTATAAGGAAAATTCCGTATTTACGGCCAGCCCTGAGGAACTGACCATGATGCTCTATAATGGCCTGGTAAAGTTTATCATGCAGGCCCACAGCGCTCTTGACGAAAACAACATTGAAAAGGCCAATAACGGTATACTGAGGGCTCAGGACATTATACTGGAGTTCCAGTCTACCCTTGATATGAAATATGATGTGTCCCAGGGACTCCTTCTACTTTACGATTATATGTATAGGAGACTGACGGATGCCAATATTAAAAAGGATAAGGCCATCCTTGAGGAAGTTCTGCATTTCGCCAAAGAACTTCGCGATACCTGGTCCCAGGCCATGAAATCGGCGAAACAGCAGCAAAAGCCCCATGCGGTGGTCAAGTAACACGTATAGGAGATAAACATGACTCCGGAAGAATACATACAGCGGTTAACGGAAATCTCAAACAAAAAATATAAGCTCCTGCTTGAAATGCTGTCCATAACCCGTGACCAGGCGGCAAGCCTGAATGAAGAGGATGTTGGAAAGCTTGAAGGGCATATTGATGCAAAGCAGGCCAGAATTGGCGAAATCGACAGGCTGGATGAGCAATTCAATGTATATTTTCTGCGTTTGAAGCAGGAACTGAAGATTGGGAGCCTGGAAGAATTGAAGGCATCTCAGGTCAACGGCGCAAGGGAATTCAGGGATGTAATCGGGTCGGTCATGGCTGTCATTGAGGAAATAAGTGCCCTGGAAAAAAGTAATAATGACAGGGGAAAAGGCCTCCTCAACCAGTTTGGGCAGGAGGTTAAAAAAGCCAGCCAGACCAGAAAAGTTAACCAGGCGTATAATCCTGCACCCACAGGGCAGCCGCCTTCCTATTTTATTGACAAGAAAAAGTGAGCGATACCGAAAAATTTAAAAGTACATACAGAAACTGTTTGAAAAATAAAAACAACTGTTATACAATAAATGTAAAATTTGTACTTTTCTGTTTGATGCTTTCGGGGGAGCATTGGTTATGAAAGTTGAAAGTTACTACCAGACGGACTTCAGAGCAAAGGAGCCGGGTGCGCCAGGCGCTGGCGTTTTTGGCATACCTGGACAAATCCAGCCGGAATATGTGGATGGGACAAATGCATCCAACCATAGTGAACGTATTTCTCAAAAAACGGTCGAGACTGCTATAGACAGGGCAAACAAAGATATGTACAGTTCCGGCAGAAAGCTGGAATTTTCCGTGCACAAGGATCTTCACGTCGTGATGGTAAAAGTCCGGAACAGCGAAACCGGGGAGCTCATAAGGGAAATACCCCCGGAGAAAATCCTTGACCTGGTGGCCAATATGTGCAAAATGTCAGGAATACTGGTGGATGAAAAGAGATAAAATTACAGGAAAGTGTCTATTACATAGCCCAGGTATTGGGGGTGCTGGAAGGCCATCCGGTTTCCCGGAGACAGGTAACCGTAAAAGCCGGCGTAGTCCATGCCTCCGGCAGTAGACATCAGATATTTTACCGGGTTTGATAAAACCTCGGTTGCCTTTGAATAAATTTTTTCCGCAATTCCGCTATAGCCGCTGAAGGTTTCTCTCACTGCGGCTATGTTGTTTTTCAAGGAACTTTCCAATTTGGTTCCGTCCAGGCTGATTTTTCCATCGGGCCCCATGCGCATGCCGGAATTTTCAAGAGAATAGCTTTTTGACTGCACAAGCACATTCAGCTCTTTTTGCAGTTTTGCCGCTCCTTCGAAGCTTGAGGCCATGGAGCTTACAAAGCTCACGGTGCTGTTGTAGCTGTCCACAAAATTCTCTATATCGTCTTTTATGGCCTTCAGGTCACTGCCTACAGACACTTTGATGTCTTTTCCTTCCGCTTTATTGAAGCGGAGCTCCACTTTGCCGCTGTTCAAGCGAATGCTGTTTGTCTGGGAGGTATAAGCCTTGCCATCAAGGGTATATTGGGCATTTTGGGCCTGAACGGAGATATTGCCTATGCCAGATATAGCGGAGGCATTTCCTGAAATATCGCTTATACTGAAGCCACTGTCGGTGCCGGTCCTGTCGGAGGCGATGCTCAAATAGCTTGTCCCCGTTCTGCTGTCGGAGAAAACACTGGCAGTGACTCCCGCTTTCGCTTTGTTTATGGCACCGGCCAGGATACTCAGACTGGATTTGTTTGTGTCATGTTCTCCGATTGTAAAAGAGATATTCCGTGAAAGATTGTCTCCCACCCTTAGGGATAGGGTGTTAAGGCCGGGTGAAAAAGACTTGCCCCAGGAACTGAGGGCTGTACCGTTGTTCACCTGGGCTTTGGCCAAAAAGCTTATATTCAACGTATAATCCTTCATATCCGCATCGGAGGCCGCTGTCCCAGATACGGCACTACCGTCGGAAGCGGTCAGAGCTTTCTTGCTGAAGCTTGCTTCGGAAGCTCTTGCCGTAAAAGGCTTGGCACTGTTTTTTAGGGTATTGGCAGTACTGTTGAGGGAAGACAAATAGAAAGACATAGTGGCTTGAGTATTCTTTGCCACCGTCCGGGAATAAGTCCTGCCGGCGAGGGTGCCGTACAACAGGTTGGCCACAGGGCTTACTTCGTAAGTTTTAAAAGGAGACACAAAGAGGCTGTAGTAATTGTTAATTCCCATTATACTACCTGCCATTCCGATCACCTCCCATGTCTGTGGCAAAACATCCCAATATAGTTATACCACTCTTATCCCAGGGGATAACATAAGAAGTGCGTACATTATTTGGCGGGATAAACCTTATCCAGGAAGCTGAATATTCTCTTCATATATTCATCCGGGTTCATTTCATAGGTTCCCACATGGTCTGCATCCTTGGTTTCCCAGAATTCCGCCTTGTCTCCGGCAGCCTTTGAATAAATGCTGTATAGCTCCCGGCTGCTGCTTGACGGAATGCTCTTGTCATCCTTGCTGTGAATGAGTAAAACAGGCCTTGGGGCGATTTTGGCGATAGCCTCCCGGGGACTGGAATCGGAAGGGTCCAGGCGACTCAACAGCTTGACGGAAAGAAGTATGGTTTTTGTAAACGGAATTGAGGGAAGATTGCTCCACACAGGCAGTGATTCATTGAGGTATTCATTCAGGTCCGAGAAGGGACTGTCTGCAATTACGCCGTCCACGTCGGGACTTTCTGCCGCGGCGAGAATGCTTGTAGCCGCGCCCATGGAATATCCCAGGAGCACGACATTCTTGGCCCCCTGGGCCTTGACATAATTTACGGCCCCCAGAAGGTCATCCTTTTCATAGATGCTGATGGAAGTCAGGTTTCCCTCGGACATACCGGAATTCCGGAAGTCGAACAATAGCACGTTATAGCCTTTGGCGAGCAGATTTTTCACCATATCCAGCGTTTTTTCACCGAACTGAAGACGGTTTTGACCATAGCCGTGTGCCAGTATAATTGTTTTGGTGCTGCCTTTTGCTTCAAAGAGCCAGCCTTTCAAATTTACCGTCTTGTTAATATCTTTAAAAGAAGCTTCTTTATAGTCGGGAACAATATTTGAGGAAAATGCCGGTAAGGGCAATCTGGCAGGGTGTACGAGCCGCCACCCGGTATAGGTGGAGATGAGAAGGACCGTAACAATCAACAGCAGAAGTATGAGAATGACGGTGATTGTTATGTTTCTTACCGTGTGAGTTTTGCGGGGGACATAAGTTATTCCACTGATCCTTATCATGCTAACCTCCATCAGGGGCTTATTGACTGATATTCCACTTAGATTTATTATAATCAAAAAGGCTTTTAAATAGCAATGCTTCTTAAGCAATTTTAGTCAGAAAATATAATTATTTGAAGAAAGAGGTTGCCATGTGTGAAATTTGTCCGAGGCACTGCAGCGTTGATCGAACAAAATCAAAGGGAGTTTGCCGTATGGGAGAGCTTGCCGTTGTGGCCAAGGCCTGCCTGCATCAGTGGGAAGAGCCCTGCATCAGTGGAACCAGGGGTTCGGGAACGGTATTTTTCTCCGGCTGCAATCTAAGCTGCGTTTTTTGTCAGAACTCGGCCATCAGCCAGGAGTGCTACGGTAAGGAAGTAACGGCGGACCGCCTGGCGGATATTTATCTGGAGCTGCAAGACAAGGGGGCCCACAACATAAACCTGGTAAATCCCACCCATTTCACCGCACGGATCAAAGAGAGCCTTCTAAAGGCCGAGGGCCTTAAAATACCTGTCGTTTACAATTCCAACGGGTACGAAAGGCTGGAAAGCTTAAAAGAAATGGAAGGGCTGATAAATGTTTTTCTTCCGGACCTGAAATATTACAATGGGGATACTGCTGCAAAGTATTCCGGAGCGGCGGACTATTTCCGGTTTGCCTCTGCTGCTGTAGCTGAAATGTACAAACAGGTAGGGGATGTGGAACTGGACGGTGAAGGGATTATCAAAAAGGGTCTGATCATCCGGCACTTGATTTTACCTGGAATGGCGGCGGAATCACTGAAGGTTCTGGATTGGATAAAAGGCAATCTGCCCTCCACCGTCACCATAAGCCTGATGAGTCAGTATACGCCCTATTACAAGGCTTCCGGGCATCCTGAGATTGGCAGGAGGATAACAAGGAGGGAATACGAAAGGGTGGTTGAACACTTCTTCAAGCTGGGCTTTGAAAACGGTTATGTACAGGAACGGGAATCGGCGGAGGAAGATTATATACCGGAATTCAACCTGGAGGGAGTTGACCCTGCATCTACGGAAATATAGAAACGGTTGAATAACATTTTCAGAAAGGATATAATTTCTTTGTAGTAAGAAAATAATTATAATAAATTTGCGAAACAAATTATCACAAGGGTGTGATTGGCGATGGATGGAGAAGCAAGCCCCAAGGCGTGGGAGAGCCTTTTGAATGCCTCAAGCTATCTTCCGGTGATGGTGCAGACAATTGAACGGTTCCATGATTTAAGCTGGTCGATGGAGCCAAATATGCATGACGTTTTTGAGATGGTTTATGTCAAAAAAGGAAATGCCGTTTTTGAAATTGCCGGGCAGCCTGCTGCGATAGGGCCCAACGACATTGTCATCATAAAGCCCAACCAGCCTCATAAGCTTATCATCAAGTCCCAGCCGGGCTGTGAATTCATTGTTCTGCATTTTGGCTTTTCAAACCAGAAAAACATTGAATTCTCGGAGGTGTCCCTGGAGGACTTCCTCAATTTTGTAAAGGGGAAAGAGTCGGGAGCTTTTATTACGCTTAAGGTAAGCCAGAAGAATGAGATTATCACCCTCCTGAACAGAATATTGAAGGAAAGGGAAAACACCGAGATCGGAAGTGATTTCCTCAACCGCCTCATGGTGCTGGAGCTCTTTGTGTTCATTTCCCGCGCCCTCAAGATGGAGTGGGAAAACAGCATAAAGTACAAAAGCCCCAAGCTTAAGGAGCTTATACAGATATCGGTGAAATACATACGCAATAATTATGAGCGGGATATCTCCCTGGGTGACATCGCCAAATTTGTGTTCCTGAGTCCGAGCTACTTTACCAGGGCTTTCAAAGATGAAGTGGGGATCAGTCCCATCAACTACCTGCTGAAGGTCAGAATCGAACGTGCAAAGGAGCTGTTGGCCGAGACGGATGCAAAAATCAGCAACATCGCACTGAACGTAGGTTTTTCAAACCAGCAGAGGTTCAATGAGATATTCAAGAAATACACAAAGCAGACGCCTCTTCAATACAGGAAGACGACTTTGAACTCCCATGACAAAAAACATTAAAAACCTGCTTTATACAAAGTAATTAAGCGGAAGAACTTTTCCCTTCAAGGCTTTATAATTCATATATCATTATACAATATACAAAGCTGAACATGGATATTTAAAACCGCCTTATTTGTCTATTGGACGACGTTGCCCTTAAGGCGGTTTATTTTAGGGACAGTTAAAACAGGAGGAAATAATTATGGGGATGACAATGACTCAGAAAATTCTTGCCGAGCACGCGGGATTGGAAAGCGTCAAACCGGGACAGCTGATCAAGGCAAAGCTGGATATGGTGCTGGGGAATGACATAACAACTCCCGTAGCAGTGAAAGAATTCAGGAAGATCGGCGTGGATAAGGTATTTGACATAAACAAAATTGCTATCGTGCCCGATCACTTTACGCCGAATAAAGACATAAAATCAGCGGAACAGGTGAAGTTCATAAAGGAATTTGCCAGGGAAATGGGGATAGTAAATTACTTTGAAATCGGTCAGATGGGTGTGGAGCACGCACTGCTGCCCGAAAAAGGGCTCGTGGTACCGGGAGACGTGGTTATAGGAGCCGATTCCCATACCTGCACCTATGGAGCTTTGGGAGCCTTCTCAACAGGGATCGGGAGTACCGACATGGCCGCGGGAATGGCAACCGGTGAGGCCTGGTTCAAAGTGCCTGAAGCAATAAAGTTCGTCTTGAAAGGCAAACCGGGCAAATGGGTGAGCGGAAAGGATGTAATCCTCCATATCATCGGCATGATCGGTGTTGATGGGGCCCTGTACAAGTCAATGGAGTTTGTCGGCGAAGGGGTAAGCAGTTTGTCCATGGACGACCGCTTTTCCATGGCCAACATGGCGATTGAGGCGGGAGGCAAAAACGGAGTCTTTGAAGCGGATGAAAAGACTCTCGAATATGTCAGGGAACACTCGGTAAAATCCTACAAGGTATACAAAGCGGACAGCGATGCGGAGTATGTGGAAACCTATGAGATCGACCTGGGAGAGGTAAAGCCCACGGTGGCATTCCCCCATCTGCCCTCCAACACCCGGACCATCGATAAAGTAGGGGAAGTAAAAATCGACCAGGTGATCATCGGTTCCTGCACAAACGGCAGAATTGAAGATCTGAGGGTGGCGGCAGAGATATTGAAGGGCAGGAAGGTTCATCCCGATATCCGGTGCATCATTATTCCCGCAACCCAGAAGATATGGAAGCAGGCAATGGGCGAGGGGCTCTTCGATATATTCATCGATTCGGGCGCGGCGGTCAGCACACCTACCTGCGGGCCTTGCCTGGGAGGACATATGGGAATCCTGGCAAAGGGCGAAAGGGCCGTGGCCACCACAAACAGGAACTTTGTAGGAAGAATGGGACATCCCGAGAGCGAGGTATATCTTTCAAGCCCAGCCATTGCAGCGGCCTCGGCCGTGGCGGGCAAAATCGCATCCCCGGAGGAAATTTGAAGGTGTGACAGGGGACGGTTCTCTGTCACGAATTGATACAGATGGAGGGAATTAAAGATGGAAGCGAAAGGTAAAGCTATAAAATATGGAGACAATGTGGATACGGACGTAATCATTCCGGCAAGGTACCTGAACACCTCGGATCCGGAAGAACTGGCCAGGTACTGCATGGAAGACCTGGATAGGGATTTTGTGAAGAAAGTAAAAAAAGGCGACATCATGGTGGCCGGTAAAAATTTCGGATGCGGGTCCTCCAGGGAACATGCCCCCATCGCCATAAAGGCTTCGGGCATTTCCTGCGTTATTGCAGAGACCTTCGCGAGGATTTTCTACAGGAATGCTGTCAACATAGGGCTCCCAATTCTCGAGTGCCCTGAAGCGGCACAGGATATTGCCGATGGAGATGATGTGAAGGTGGATTTTGACACCGGCAGGATATACAACCTGACAAAGGGCAGAGAGTATACGGGAGTGCCTTTCCCCGGGTTCATGCAGGAGATCATGGCCGCCGACGGGCTGATAGGATATATTAAAGCGCAAATAAAAAAATAGGATTCGGAGGTTGCTATGGGCAAGTTTAAAATAACGGTTTTGCCTGGGGACGGTATCGGTCCTGAAGTGATAAGCCAGGCGCTTAAAGTGATTGATATCATCGGACAAAAGTACGGATACGAATTTCAGATAAAAGAAGCTCTGCTGGGAGGATGTGCCATCGACGCGGTGGGAGAGCCCTTGCCGGCTTCAACGCTGGAACAGTGCAAGGCCAGCGATGCGGTAATGCTGGGGGCGGTGGGAGGACCCAAATGGGATACCCTGCCTGGCAGCAAGAGGCCTGAAGCTGGGCTTCTGGGCATAAGGGCAGGCCTGGGACTTTTTGCAAACCTCAGGCCGGCAGTCATATACAAGGCTTTGAAAGCCGCATCGCCGCTACGGGAGGACATTGTCAAGGACGGCATTGACATTATGGTGGTGCGGGAGCTGACCGGCGGAATGTATTTCGGCGAAAGGGGCAGGAGAGAAACGGCCGATATGGGGGAGGCTGCCTTTGATACCGAAACTTACAGTGTAAAGGAAATCGAAAGGATTGTACGCCTTGGCTTTGAGACTGCCATGAAGAGGAGCAGGAAGCTCATGTCCGTTGACAAGGCCAACGTTCTCGAAAGCTCCAGGCTCTGGAGGGAAGTGGCGCTAAAAGTATCCGCCGAGTATCCGGAGGTGGAACTCAGCCATATGTACGTGGATAATGCGGCCATGCAGCTGGTCAGAAATCCCATGCAGTTTGACGTCATTGTCACCACGAATATGTTTGGAGACATATTGTCGGACGAGGCGTCGATGATAACGGGGTCCATCGGGATGCTTCCGTCGGCCAGCCTGGGGTATGGAACCCTCGGACTGTACGAACCCATTCATGGCTCTGCGCCGGATATTGCCGGGCAGGATAAGGCCAACCCCATTGCCACCATACTTTCCGTGGCAATGATGCTCAAGTATTCCCTGGGTCTTAATGAAGCCGCGGCTTCAATTGAGAAAGCTGTTGAGAAAGTGCTTGATTCGGGCTACAGGACGGGAGATATTTTCTCGGAAGGGATGAAGACGGTGGGCACAAAAGAGATGGGAAGGCTCATCTGTGAGGAACTGGGGCAGAATATATAGGAGTGCACATTAAAAGGCGCCTGCCAAACGGCGCTTTTTATTTTTCTGTTTATTCAAATAATTAATGTGGAAATTATCGATAGCAGGCTTAAAAACCAACAAAATTAAGATATAATTAATGTATGCCTATATTTTTTGTTTTGTAGAGAACAGGGTTCCATGGAATTGCTTCAGGGGGGGATGTCCAATGGGCTTTAATATACTTTGCGTCGATGAACTGGAATTGACAAAAATTGAATTGACGGATATGCTGGGTAGATTCGGCATACAGCTTTTTTCTGCGACAGATGAAGCTGAGGCCATAGCCATGATTGACAAAAATAAGGAAAAGTTCGGAGCCATCATATGGGCAGTGAATTCAGCAGAGTACAAAGACTTTGATGCAATAAAAAAAGTAAAAGACAAAGAGGTGGGCATACCACTAATCATTGTATCCCAATTTACAGGCAGAAAATATGTAATAAAAGCAATAGAAGCAGGGGCCTGCGAGTATATTGCAAAGCCGTATGACGAAACTGCTGCGGCAAAGAAGATATGCAAGGTGCTGGGAGTAAACTTTGAGCCGGAAAAAAACCATAGTGTTATGGATGAAGACATCGTTTTCTTCAATTTTTCCGAGATGCTGTCAAGAGAGCTCAAGTCGGCAGGCAGAGGAAGATATACCATGTCAATCATGATGGTTTCCGTCGTGGGGAGAGAAGGGGGAGCGCTGTCCAGGAATGAAACTGCCCAGGAGGTAATGAAGATAACAAATAAAGTAATAAAACTCAAGCTGAGAGAAAACGACACCGTATTCGGTTATGGCCCCAACAATCTTATGATACTTCTCCCCTTTGCAGACAAAGACGGCGCCCAAACCGTCGAAAACAAAATCAGAAACGCTTTTGAAGATCATTCCATGATCAGGCAGAAGAGTTCCGGACTCAGGCTTTCGGTTTCCAGCGTCACTTTCCCTGACGATGGAAAAATCAAAGAAAAGCTGCTGGAAAAACTGGAAAGCAGACTTTGAAGCTTTTATCAGTAAGCGGTGAATTTGCCCACCAGCCTGCCGATGATACATACCTCGTCCTTATGGAAGGTATGCTTGTTGATCAGGTCGCTGTCGGCTTTAAGCGTCATTGTGCCCGGCTGCTCGCTGGAATAATAGTACCGCATCAATATGTGCCCGTCATACTCAACAAGTACGATATCGCCGTCCTTAAGCTCGCTGTTCTGGGAGATGATAAGCATGTCCCCGTATTTGATGCCGCTCTCCATGAGGCTGTTGTCGGGACAGTCGGCCATAAAGCAGCTGTCAACGGAACTGACGGCTTCCAGCGGGATGGGCTGGTACTTGTTGATATTGTATATGTTCAATATGTCGTTGACGTTTCTCTTATTTATTTTTTTGATATGGGGAACATACACGGGATTTGCATAGAGTGAATTTTCAGAAAGCAGCTTTATGGAACGGGCCATACCCATTTCTCTTTTTATTACACCTTTTTTCTCCAGCCTGTTCAGAATACCTTGAACAGCTCCCGGAGTTTTTTCACCGATCATCTCGCCTATTTCTCTGACGGTTGGTGGGATTGTGTTTTGTTTGATGTAGGTTTCAATTGCGGAATATACTTTTTTTTGTTTTGAAGTTAGTGAGCTAAAATTAAGCGACATTTCAACCATCCTTTTAATATTAAATAAAGTGAACATAAGTACTAAAAAACAATAATTCGACATAATCTTCAAAAATCCTCTTGTTTTTTTTTAAC
Source organism: Bacillota bacterium (assembly GCA_023424965.1). Taxonomy (GTDB): domain Bacteria; phylum Bacillota; class Clostridia; order Acetivibrionales; family JAFADI01; genus JAFADI01. The sequence continues at coordinate 6,452 of JAFADI010000004.1, read as the reverse complement.
AATTTGATAAAAGGCTTAAAAATTTAACCTTTGAATATTATTCGGATTAATTGATATATTAGAAATGACTTAATTGTACGATATTAAAAAGGCATTGTTTATTCCGAAAAGGCTTTAAAGCACCTGCCCTTTTCTCCATAAATAATGCCTTTTACCAAAGTATTAAATCACGGAGGGAACCATGCTTAAGCTTCTTAAGGGAGGAGAATGTTACGCCCCGGAATATATAGGCAAAAAGGATGTTGCTGTCGCCTGCGACAAGATATTCAAGGTTGAGGAGCACATTCCTGAGGAAAGGCTTTATGATGCAGAAATAATTGACTGTGAAGGGATGCTTGTCTGTCCCGGTTTTATCGACCAGCACCTGCATATAACGGGTGGAGGGGGAGAAAATGGGCCTGCAAGCCGTATTGCAGAAATAAGCGTTGAAGAGATTGTCTCCGCAGGGGTGTCCACCGTTGTGGGGCTGCTGGGGATGGACAGCATTACGAGAGGCGTTGCCGGCCTCCTTGCAAAAGCCCGGGGGCTGGAGAAGGAGGGAGTGAATACTTTTATTTATACGGGAAGTTATGGCGTTCCCACCGAATCCCTTACGGGGAAAGTTATCAATGACCTGGTATACATAGATAAGGTTATCGGTGTGGGCGAAATCGCCATCGCGGATTACCGCTCCAGCCATCCCAGTGTCGCTATGCTGAAAGAGCTGGCCTGGGAAGCCAGGGTGGGAGGAATGATGGGAGGCAAGGCGGGTGTCCTGCACATCCATGTGGGCGACGGAAAAAAGGGTATAGAGCCCCTGCTTGAACTTATAAACGATTCCGATTTCCCCAAAAGCATGTTTGTCCCAACCCACTTGAACCGCAATGCGGATCTCTTCAACCAGGCTGTGGAGTTCGGGAAAAATGGCGGAAATGTCGACCTGACCGCAGGAGAAAAGACGGGAAAGGGCTATAGTGTCCCGGATGCCATGGAGCGGCTGCTGGCGGCGGGTGTGGTTATCGACAGGATAACCGTGTCTTCGGACGGAAACGGGAGTATGCCGTCGGAAGACGGAAGCGGTCTGGCGGTAGGGAGCATCATGGAACTTTTCAACGACATCCGGAGCTGTATGCTGGAAAAGAAAATAGGATTGGAGACGGCTTTAAAGGCTGTAACGGTAAACGTGGCCAGACTGCTTGGCATCCACCCGCAAAAGGGCATAATAAAGGCGGGGAGCGATGCGGATTTGCTGGTGCTGGACAAACACAGCCTGGAAATCCGGAAGATGCTCATCGGGGGAAGGCTGGTTATGGATGGCTCCAGGCTGCTCATAAAGAGTACCTATAAATAGCGTAAAGGGTGAAATTGTATGGGTTTTATGCGTCATCTTGAATATGCGGTTTTAAAAGTGACAATAATAGTATTTGAATGAAAAATATGAATTTTGCCTATTATTGTCGGAGAGGTGATAGCATGGAAAATACTTCAGGTCCAAATAGCGGAAGGACAGCGGCCAGAGGGAATGTGGGATTCCTGATCATAGGCTGGATATGTGCCATTTTATCCTTATTCATATATCCTTTTATCTTTGGAGTGGCTGGCGTCGTTTGCGGCATACTGACCACAAAAAGCGGGAGCAGGGCAGGCCTTGTATTGATTGTGTCAAGTATAATCCTTATGGGGATCGGTTTGATTTTCAGCGGCACGTTGTTTAATTATGTTTCACACTGGCTGGGATTTCGATGAAGTTGTAAAATATTCAAGCAAAACAGTATCTCGTCCGGGAGAAGAGGGCATGAAGCCCATCATTTCCCGGATTTTTTAATATTCCGCTTGTTTTTGCCAATTAAATCTGAATTTTTTGTATAATCCCCGGAAAAAATATTTGTTAGCGCTGAAACAGAGCACAAATATGGAGGATACAATGGGCGAAAAAGTGAAAGGGAACCTGGTTATCATCGGCGGAGCAGAGGACAAATACGGTGACAGTGATATCCTGAAAGAGGTCGTAAACTTGGTTGGCGGAAGCAGAGCTGCCCTTGTAATTATGACCACCGCCACCGAAAAGCCTCAAGAGGTAGGAGAAGAATACAGGAAGGTTTTCACCAGGCTGGGAGTAAGCAACATTGATATATTGAATGTAAATTCCAGGGAGGAAGCGGAGAAGCAGGAAAATGTCCAAAAAATCCTGAATTCCACAGGCATATTTTTTACAGGAGGAGACCAGCTCAGGATTACAAGCATATTGGGAGGAACGGGTGTTTATTCGGCGCTGTATGAGGTCTATTCCAGAGGGGTTGCAATTATCGGCACCAGTGCAGGGGCCTCCGCTATGAGCAGTACCATGATTGTGGACGGCAACAGCAACGATCCCGCACGCAAATGCACTTTAAAAATGGCTCCCGGACTCAGCTTGCTTGAAGAGGCAATCATTGACCAGCATTTTGACCAGAGGGGGCGGTTGGGAAGGCTGCTCTGCGGTGTGGCGGAAAACCCTTACATGTTGGGGATAGGAATTGATGAAAACACTGCCATCAGGGTTTTTCCCGATGCCCATTTTGAAGTGGCAGGTGCAAATGCTGTTACCGTAATCAACGGGAAAACCATCAAAAGCTCCAATGTATCCGAACTCAAACCCGATGAAATACTTGCCATTACCAATGTCACACTTCATGTCCTGCCGAAAGGCTACGGTTTTGATATGAAAAACAGAGAAGTCTTGCGCTTGGAGCAATAGGAAAAAAGCTGCGCAAAATTCTGCTCAGGAGGAAAGCAACTTGCGAATACGTGAAATTAGAAGCTTTTGCGGAAGAAATATTTACAGCCATAAACCAGTGATAAAGATGGTTGTCGACATAGGAGAACTTCACCGGAGGCCGACAAAAGATATCAAAGGCTTTAACAACAAACTTCTAGAAATGTTTCCGGGGCTCCAAAAGCATTTTTGTTCGCCGGGTTTTGAAGGAGGTTTTGTTCAGAGACTGGAAGAAGGAACATACATCGGGCATGTTGCCGAACACTTGATCCTTGAGATGCAGGTGATTTTAGGCTATGATGTTTCCTTCGGTAAAACAAGGGTTATAGAGGAACCGTCCTTATACTATATTGTCTATGAATATGTCAATGAAAAATGCGGAATCGAATGCGGCAGGGCGGCCATCAGCCTGGTCGGGGATATAATCGCCGGCAATGAAATCAATGCGGGCAGGCTGATGGAAAATATCCGTATAAGCACTGTCCAGGCGGAACTGGGTCCCAGCACAAAAGCAATCTACGAGGAAGCCAGAAAGCGGGGCATACCCGTTACCCGTCTGGGCAACGATAGTGTGCTCCAACTGGGATACGGCAAGTACAGGAGGCTTATTGAAGCTTCACTGACAGACCAGCCCAGTTGTATTGCAGTCGACATCGCAGGCAACAAGCATCTTACAAAAGAAATCCTGTCCAACAACGGAATACCGGTTCCGGAAGGAGAAGTAGCCTATACGGAGGAATCTGCGGTGTCAAGCGCTGACCACCTTGGGTATCCCGTAGTAGTCAAGCCCTACGACGGAAACCAGGGAAAGGGGGTTGCCTTAAACCTTGAAAACGAAGCGCAGGTCAGAAGAGCTTTTGCTGAAGCCATAAAGGTCAGCAGAGGAGTCATTGTGGAAAGGTTTATAAGGGGCAGGGATTACCGTGTCCTTGTCATCGGAGATAAGGTGGCTGCCGTTTCGGAAAGGCGTCCACCCGCGGTGGCGGGAGATGGAGTCCACAGCATCAGAGAGCTGGTAGAGCTGGAAAACACAAATCCCTTGAGAGGGGAAGACCATGAAAAACCCCTCACAAAAATCAAGCTTGATGCCGCGGCGATGCAAACCCTGGGAAAAAGGAACCTGGACACAGAATATGTTCCCCGTGAAGGAGAAGCGGTATTTCTGCGGGAAAACGGAAATCTGAGCACAGGTGGGACTGCACGTAGCTGTATGGACGAAATCCACCCCAGAAACATTCAACTGGCGGTAAAAGCGGCAAAAGCCCTTGGACTGGACATCGCAGGCATCGACATAACGGCGGTGGACATCAAAGAACCTATCAACGATTCAAATGGCGCAGTGATCGAAGTAAATGCGGCTCCCGGTTTACGAATGCATCTGTATCCTTCCGAAGGCGAGAAATGTGATGTTGCCGCCGACATACTGGACATGCTGTTTCCTGACAGCCAGAAGGTATCCGTCCCCATCGTATCGGTGACGGGTACCAATGGGAAGACTACCACCACGAGGCTTATCGGACATACCCTGTCTCTTGCGGGCAAAACGGTGGGAATGACTTCCACCAGCGGTATTTTTGTGGGTGGAAAATGTACCCTTAAGGGGGATAATACGGGGGCACTGAGTGCAAAAATGGTGCTGTCCGATAAAACAGTGGAAGCGGCGGTGCTGGAAACGGCCAGAGGCGGTATTGTTAAAAAAGGTCTGGGCTATGACCTGGCAGACGTTGGCGTGGTCATAAACATAAGCGACGACCATCTTGGGCTAAATGGCGTGAACACCCTGGAGGATATGGCTTTTATAAAGGCACTGGTGGTGGAAGCGGTAAAACCCGAGGGGTATTCGGTTTTAAATGCGGATGACGGGATGACCGGCTATCTTTTGAAGCGTGCTGCAGGCAACAAAATATTGTTTTCTCAAAAGAAGGAAAATCCTCTTGTGACGGAACATCTGGAAGGTGGAGGAACGGCCCTCTATGAGGAAAAAGGAATTATTTATATCAATCATGGCGGCGAAGAAGTCCCCCTCATCGACATCGACAGCATTCCCATTACTTTTAACGGCCTGGTAAAGTGCAATGTGGAAAACTCCCTGGCGGCAGCTTCAGCCCTCTTTGGACTGGGCCTGCCTCTTGAAGCCATAAGGCTGGGCTTGGCCACCTTCAAGCCGGATGTGCAGAAGAATCCCGGAAGATTCAATCTGTTTGACATGGGGAACTTCAGGGTTATGCTGGACTACAGCCATAACACTGCGGGATATGGCGCCGTGGCAGCTTTTATTGAAGGCCTGGGCGCCAAAAGGCTTGTAGGAGTCATCGGCATGCCGGGAGACCGGCTGGATTCCAGCATCCGGCAGGTGGGAGAAATAAGCGGCAGAACCTTCTCAAAAATATACATTAAAGAGGATGTAGACTTAAGGGGAAGAGAGGCCGGAGAAACAGCGCGCCTCCTTGTGGAAGGGGTACTTGCCGGGGGATTGAAGAAGGAAAACATTGAGGTGGTCCTTGAGGAGTTGAAAGCCCTGGAAACGGCCATACTGGATGCACAGCCGGGAGACCTCATCGTGATGTTCTATGAAGAGTTCGAGCCTGCATTTGAGCTTGTAGACAGATTCAGAAAGGAACTGGACAGTGTGGTCATTCCTGAGGCCATGCTGCTGGCTGAGAACATACAAATAAAGCAGCCTTAAGGGGACTTAAAATTGTACAAATCCCCATTTGCCTGTATAATAGACGCTGTGAGGTGCTGATTATGATCGATAAGAAACGTGTTCAGGCGGCGGTAAGAGAAATTCTTCTGGCCATCGGAGAGGACCCGGACAGGGAAGGTCTCAAAGAAACACCCGACAGGGTTGCGAGGATGTATGAGGAGATTTTTTCCGGATTGCATAGAGACCCCCGGGATGAAATAAAGATTTTTCAGGAAGAAAATCATGAAGAAATGGTGCTGGTAAAAGAAATTCCCATATATTCGGTGTGCGAGCACCATTTGCTCCCCTTTATCGGGGTAGCCCATATCGTATATATACCCAAAAAGGGTAAAGTGATGGGGCTCAGCAAGCTGGCAAGGGTTGTGGACACCCTGGCGAAAAAGCCCCAGCTCCAGGAGCGTCTGACGACCCAGGTGGCGGAAATCATTATGGAGACCATCAACCCCATGGGGGTAGGGGTGGTTATCGAGGCGGAACACCTGTGCATGACCATGCGGGGCATTAAAAAACCGGGCTCAAAAACCATAACTTCCGCCCTGAGAGGCATTATTAAAACAGATGCGAGAACAAGGGCGGAAGCCCTTGCCCTGATAAACGGGCGGTAGGCAACCTACCGCTTTATCTGGACATCCATACCGAATACATCGCAAAACAGCGGCTTTTTTTTCAGCAGTTTGGCAATCAGGGTTTCCGGTGGGGGGCCGCCAAGGGAAATGAAGAGTCCGGCGGCGGTTTCCTCAATTTGCCGCACGGACAGGCCGTCCCTGCTGGAATCCAGGGCATCCGCCACCCGAAGGATTGCGCTGAGCTTCAAAACCACCTCTTTTTCCCCCGGCGGGAGCAGCAATGTGTCTTTATGAAGCTTTTTCCTGTGGTTATAGGCAATCAGCGAGAGGAGATGCCTGCTGCCTGCGTCATAGGAGCTCAGGCTTTTATCCTTCTCGATAAGGTATTTGCTGTGGGCGTGGTGGCTTTTATCACTGATAAAATTGCCGATATCATGGAGCAGGG
>JAFADI010000271.1 GCA_023424965.1 Bacillota bacterium | reverse complement strand
CTTTGCGCGTGGTATCTATTGTGAGGATAATAGTGAATATTGCCATAATGATTGCCACGCTAAGACGGGTACGCCATACCGTCACGGCTTCCAGTGTATCGCCCGCAATGTATCCAAACAGCAAATTTCCTTGGTTTTCAGTAATATAGTTGGCAAGAGCAGCGGGCGTTTTTAACAATTCCATATTGGATACTGCCGTGGCATACGAAAAGAGAAACGGCAGAATGATAAGCAACAATGTTAAAACCTTCCCGCTGCGCAGATAGGTTTTCAACAACCTGAAACATGCGGCATTCCTGTTGCGCGTCATTGCCTTTCACCATCCTTCTTATAATAATGCAGAAATAAATCTTCCAACTCCGGCGGCGTGCAATGCAATGAAACCGCTTCGTATTCTGTCAGCCGTTTCATGGCGCTGTTAAGCGCCGAAGGGTCAACACTGAAGCTCGCTTTGTTCCCGTCAATCTGTAGGCCATAGATGCCGGGAAGTTTCATATCAGTAACAGGTTTTTGGCATTCAGCGTGAACAATAAGCCTTGAAAACTGCTGTAACTCCCGGATACTTCCTGAATCAACAATTAAGCCGTTTCTGATAATGCTGACGCGATCACACAATTTTTCGACTTCGGAAAGAATGTGGCTGGACAGGAAAACGGTTCGCCCTGCCGCCGCCAATTCTCTCACGCAGTCCTGAAATACGGATTCCATCAACGGGTCAAGGCCGGATGTCGGCTCGTCGAGGATATACAAATCCACCTCTGACACAAGAGCCGCGATCAAAGCGACTTTCTGCCGGTTGCCCTTGGAATAGCTGCGGCATTTCTTTGACGGGTCAAATTGGAAACGCTCAATCAAGTCTTTGCGCCGTTTGGGGTCAGGCTTGCCGCGCAAACGGGAAAGCAGGTCAATCACTTCGCCGCCGCTCAAATGCGGCCACGGGTTTATCTCGCTTGGAATATAGGCAAGGCGTTTATGCAATTCCACGCAATCCCTGAAAGGGTCGCCGCCCAATAGCCGTACTTCACCCGCATCCTTTTTTAGCAGTCCAAGCAGAATACGAATGGTCGTGGTTTTTCCAGCTCCATTCATACCGATGAATCCGTAGATTTCTCCCCGATTAACCGATAAGTCAATACCGTTTAACGCCTTTGTTTTGCCGTATGACTTCTTTAATCCTTTAATATCAATAACAGACATCTTCATTGCCTCCCTTATTTATAAAAACATTTTCTGAATAGCAGGATATAACGGTCTAAATCATTTAGAATACGCTCGTATCCGGCGTAATAATCTCCTGTCGATTTTCCTTTATCCGCTTCGCTCCGCGCATATTCTTCAATGGTATTCAGAATTACCTTTATTGCGGCCTCTACGTCAATGTCATCACGAAATAAAGAACGGTCAATGTCATAATATAATTTGGGGATTGTATCTCTTGTAAAGCTGTTGGATCGTTCCGTGATTTCGGCTTTGACTTCTTCACTGTCGGTAAAGACTGCCCGGCTTAAAAAGTCGAAAATCCCAGGATACTCTTGCATTAAATCCATCTTTAGGAGCGCCCCCTGTTTCCACCGTTCTAAAATATCTCTTTGTTCCAAATTCATTAGGTTATAAAATTCCTTCATTACAATCTCGACCGCATAATCGAATGCTTGCAGAAACAAGTCCTTTTTTGTCCCGAAATGATGGAACAATAACCCTTTGGAAACGCCGGATGCTTTAATAATGGCGTATGTTGATCCCTCCTCATAGCCTTTGCAAAATTCCGTTATTGCGGCATTCAAAATATTTGTGCGTTTCGTATCTTTTTCTTTGTTCGTATCTGCGTTTATATCATTTTTCATTATTAACGCCCCCTTTATTGACCATTTGTATCAGTTATATTATAACGCTACTGATACAAATGGTCAATATCTGCTATGAGTTAGCTACATAAAATTTCCATATGCTTTTTCTGGACTTTTCACTAAACGGCAAGCAGGGCAAGGGTATTGACACTTGCACATTTTTTAAGATTTTCCCAGCGGTCAAATCCTAAAAATTACTTATTTCAAACAGTACGGGAGGAGTCCTACTTCGGGCCATGTTGGCCCGAAGTAGGACTCCTCCCAATAATGATTAGATTTTTGAAGTAAAATCGACCCGTATCATAGACGGTTTTTCAAACATATTTCCATGCTGTGAAGCGCGCGGTTTATGGATTGACGCACATTCTTTTCACTCACACCCTCGGCACGCGCAATTTCGGTTTTACTCATACCAAGTATGTAATGGGCGTAAACCCTCCGGCCCTGTTTGTTGGAAGCGCGTCAAGGGCGGCATGGAGTTCCTGCGCCGTCATCTTGCGCTCATAAACCTCACAGGGGGAGAGGGAAACAAAAAGCGCGTCATGTTCAATACCATCATCCGCATCAAGGGAATACTGTGCCTTGTTCCAGAACATGCGACGGATATAGTTTCGCTTCAGCCGTTCGGCTTCCGCTAAGAGTAAAGTGAACAAAACGGCAAGCAATGTGACTGTGGCCACAGTCACGAATTTTTTATGATTTGCCCTGCGGTCAAATCACAAAAAATTGCTTGCTGGGGAGCCTCCCCAAACCCTGCCACTTCGGGCCAGCTTGGCCCGAAGCAACGGCCCCCAAAAACAAAGCACCGCCCCTTGTCCAGTAGACGGCGCTTATGTTAGGTTGGTAGCCAGTTCCGGTTTATTTATCGTTTGTACCCTTGTAAAGAACAAATATACGATCTGAGTAACAATTAATATTTTATAAACATTTTGGAAGTAATTCATAAACATCTCGACAGTAGAATGGTCTCATCAAATGGATCAAGAAAGATCCTCAAATATTATAAAGTGAAGGAGAAATGACCATGAGTGAATTTACAAAAAATGCAGATGGCTTTGTGGGCTATGAGTACAAGGAATTTACAGTAAAACGCAATATGGAATCGGTATATGCCGATGGGTACACCAACTTCGGCTGGAAACTGGAAAGCACCTCTTTTCCCATAAAGAGCTTAGGTTCCATAGCCATGAAGTTCAAGCGGGACCGCAAGATTCGCAATAAAGCGGAGTTGACCAGATTGCAGCGTCAGTTCGAGGCCTGTGCTGCGGAAATTGAACAGTTGGAATTTTCCAAGACTGTCGGCGCTTCAACTTTTGCCTATATTATCGGCGTTATAGGGACGGCATTGATGGCCGGCTCTGTGTTCACCTATACCTCAGGCACACTGCTGCTTTCCGTGATTCTTGCAATCCCTGGTTTCGTCGGCTGGATCATCCCCTATTTCTGCTACTTGACGATATATAAGAAGAAAAGTAATCAGGTCGCGCCTCTGATTGACCAGAAATATGACGAAATCTATGAGGTGTGTGAAAAAGCCAATAGTCTGCTGAAAAGTAGCCAGTAAGGACAGCTGCATTATTAAAAAAATCATCACTGGAGCGGGTTAAGCCAACAGAGGTGTCTGATGGATATGTGGAAAGTAGACATCATTGGTCTTTGCGAGGCTCATCCTGACTGCCAGTTTGCCGCCTTTAAGGAGGAATTATCAATGAATGATTCTTTTATGAAAACCAATACGGTAAAAGTTAATAAGATTATAGCAGCTATCCTGTGGATTCTTTTTATCGGAACAGTTTTTTTCTTTTTTAAAAACCAGGTTGAGGGTGCAGTAGTAGGTTCTCTTCTGGTGGAGTTAAGCGTTGCTACCATTCTAATTTTGAGAAAAAAACGTCCTGTGCTGGCCATGGCTATCTTGTTTATGGCAATTCTGACTTTTACGGTTCCATACATAGGAGAACCGTATACGGGAATGATCGTAGTGACTGTGCTCTGTGTTGTATCCCTTTATCTAAATAAGGGCATTTTATTCAGCTTCGGCGGCTTATATGGCTTTGCATATACCGTTATAACCTTTGGAAACAATCACAAATTCGATACAGACTTTTTTTCTACCTTGGGCTTTTTAGTGCTTTTGGTAGTAGTTTTATATTTCGTTAGTAAACGAAGCGCCGACCTGATACTTTTATCAAATCGAAAGGAAGCTGAAGCAAAAGAGCTTTTAAATTCTTTAAATAAAATGGTCGGTGTAATTGAGGAAAATACTTCTTCATTAAATATTGATATAAACAATTGTAATAAAGATATCGGAACTTTGAAGAAAATTAGTGACATCATGGCACATACTATTAAAGAAGCAACGGAAGGCGTTATCAATCAATCCGATAGTATTACTCATATCAGTGATATGATGAACAAAGCTGTTGAAAAGATGTCCGAAATAAATCAATTTTCCAATAGCCTTGCCAGTACCTCTGAAAATACCAGCCAAATCGTCTTTCAAAGCTCTGACAGAATAGATCAAATGGGTATACAAATGGATATAATCAATTCCGCTGTAACTGAGTCTTTAACAACGGTAGAAAATTTAAATAGAAGTATGGATGAAGTAAATAACTTCCTGTCAGCTATAAAGCAAATTTCCGATCAGACGAACTTGCTTGCATTGAATGCCAGTATTGAAGCAGCAAGAGCAGGCGAGGCCGGGGCGGGATTTACCATTGTAGCCAATGAAATTAAAAAACTTTCGGACCAGTGCTCGAATACGGTTAGTCAGATTGATAAAATTATTTACGATATTAAAGCGAATACACAACTTGTATTTGAAAAGGCGCACAACGGAAGTATTGCTGTTAAGGAAGGGGAATCCATAACAAAGCAAGTCCTTGAAAGCTTTGAAAGCATAAAATCAGCTTTTGAAAGTATTGATGCATATATAGCCAATGAAATAAACATGACGGATCATGTAAGTGAAATTTTTTCTCAGATACGTGAACAATCTGAAAATATATCTAACATTTCATTAAAGCATACCGCGGCAATGGAAGAGATGCTGGCAACGACACAAGAGCAGAATTCTAATATAGAGATTATTTATGAATCAATCAAGAGTATTAATAATTCCAGCATTAAGCTCCAAGAATCGATTGAAAGAAGGCAAAGCATTAACAATAACTCTTGAAATGTTAAGAAAGGAAAGGGTATCTTATTACCTCTGGATCAGCTACAAAAGGAATATGCCACATGGAGTCATACCGATTTTGATTTTATCCTCAGTCTGCTGTTATCAAGTATTGGCCGGGTATTTACTCATGAGCAGATTATCAGGCATGTTTGGGGCAATGAAATAAATAGCGTGTCTGAAAATTACTCAGACTTTATAAATGTTTATTGCCTAAAATCAAAGTTCAATAATGATTTTAAGCATAGTGGCCTGAATTTTCTAATCCTATTCTAATCTGATTCTAATTGGCTTTTAAGAAAAGCTTTATATGATTGTTTTGCTGCGGTATATGAAGATTTCATGATGCAGCGGAATAATACGAGAGAAAATTTATACGAATAGGAGATGGAAGAATGGAAGTAATCAAAACAAATGAGATGAAAAAGATGTTGAGCAAAGTTCCTGAGGTAACCATTTTTTTCTGGATCATCAAAGTCTTATGTACCACGGTCGGTGAGACAGCATCGGATTTCCTGAACATCAATCTTGGGTTCGGTTTGACGGGTACCTCCGTTATCATGGGAGTGGTATTGGCGGTTGTGCTCTTCTTTCAATTCAAGGCGAAGAAATACATCCCCGGAATTTATTGGCTGACAGTAGTCCTAATCAGTATCTTTGGCACCCTTGTTACAGACAATATGACCGATGGTATGGGAATCCCGCTTGCAGTGAGCACCATCGTTTTCAGTATTGCCTTAATGATTACCTTTGCTTTATGGTATGCCAGTGAGAAAACTCTATCGATCCACTCAATCTTCACCAAACGGAGAGAAGCATTTTATTGGCTGACGATCCTTTTCACCTTTGCGCTGGGTACGGCAACCGGAGACCTGATGGCAGAGAGCCTGGGTTTTGGTTACCTTGTTACAGGGATCTTAATAGCTACCGTAATTGCCTTAGTGGCGGTTGCCTGGCGATTCAAGATGGACCCTATACTGGCATTCTGGCTTGTCTATATTATGACCCGTCCTCTGGGTGCCTCGTTGGGAGATTACCTTTCACAACCATCGACGTATGGGGGGCTAGGATTAGGTGCAGCTGTCACAAGCGCAATATTTCTGTTAGCGATTATGGCGACAGTAATTTTCCTTGCTGTCACAAAGAAAGATTTGGTCGCCAGAACATCAACAAAAGCAGAAACTGTTTTAAAACCATCTTCTGTCATACGGCAGCTTGGAATCGTTGCGTGCATACTGATTGTCCTGGCCGGAACAGGATTTTACTGGAGCCAAACTGCGCTTCACAATGAAGCCTCATCGCAAGGGGAAGTGGCCGGCAACATTCCACAAACCGCACCATTAGGTGATTTGTCAAACTTTACAAAAATCGAGGAAGATACGCTAAGTCTGGTAGAGGCAGGGGATTTGTCCGGTGCTAAGTCACACGTTGATGAATTGGAAGTAGCCTGGGACAATGCTACGGCCCGTCTCAAATCAATGAATAAGGCAAAGTGGACTGAGATTGACAACACCATCGACGAAGTATTATCGCAACTACGCGCCAGACATCAGGATGGTGTAGCATGTAAAGCTGCTTTGAATGCATCATTAGCGGCGCTTAAATGAATCATGCGACCGAAATTCAGGCTTCGGGAAAGGGAAATAAATTTGTTGCTGTCGATAAATAATTTTGTAGAACTTTCCCAGAAGCCTGGATGAATACCATAAAAATTTTATTTTAAATAATCCCTATAAATCTTATATGGCAAATCCTTATAAACCATTGGGAGGTTGGTTAATGAGCATAATTCAAGCAGTTATTTATGGAATCTTGCAGGGAATCGCAGAATTTTTACCGATATCAAGCACAGCACATTTAGTACTGGTACCATGGCTATTTGGATGGCAAGACCCTGGTGTCGCTTTTGATGTGGCATTACACCTGGGGACTGCAGCAGCCGTTATATTATATTTCTTTAAGGATTGGCTGAATTTAATCAGTGCAGGCTTTACAAAGCCTAAAACCCAAGATGGAAAGCTGTTCTGGCTTTTGGTGCTGGCAACAATTCCGGGTGCTTTCTTCGGGGTTTTGCTGGACAAATATATGGAGATGTTCAGGAATGCGGCATTGATCGGTGTTATGGTGATTGTTATGGGTATCCTGTTATATGCCGCAGATAAATATGGGAAAAAAGTGGTTGATATCAAAGAGACAGGCGTTAAACGAAGCATCCTTATAGGTCTTTCACAGGTTTTTGCAATAATTCCCGGAGTATCCCGTTCCGGTATCACAATGACTGTCGGACGTGCATTAGGCATGACCAGAGGGAGTATTGCCCGGTTCACGTTCTTAATGTCAACTCCGATTATTCTGGGAGACGGTTTATATCATGCAAAGGATTTAATCCACACATCGATTGACAAGGTACCGTTTATCACTGCCATGATAACAGCAGCGGTAGTTGGCATAATAAGCATTAAGTTCCTGCTTGAATACCTGAAGAAAAAGGGATTGGGAATATTCACAGTCTATCGATTTATTCTTGGAGCTGTGGTTATTGCGGTTTACTTTTTAAAGTAACCAGATTATTAAGCTTTTTGGACTTAAATGAATAGGCAAGTTGTGCTCAGAAGCTAATGCCGCGTATTAATGAATAGTTAATTATCAAGGTGCATCCGGGTTTGGTTTTAGTATATTCCGGATGCACCAGGAAATACAAAGCTAAGCTGAATTTTAATTCTTATAAATCCCAAAATATTCGCATATTACATATTGTTTGAAGAATGAGACTCACATAAATCTTATAAGTCTTAAGATACATAAATAATATCCACTTTTTTTAGTTTTTATAATTTATTCCACTACAATTTTTTAACAAACTAAATATAATCAATATTTCTTCTAGCGAGCCAAAATAAATTGGAATATATAAATTAGGAAGAAATACTTCGTCAAAGCCGCTCAAGTCGCCTTTCCCAAAATCCAAATCATATTCAGAAAATATATAATTCCTTCCTGAATCCTGATAAAGGTACTCCTTTGCAACCTGATTATCGTATATACTTTGGATCTTGCTGCCGCTTGCGGAATTATTTTTATAATTTTCATATTAGTTTTTATACTAGCCTGTTCTTTAACATTTTTGTTATGCGCAAAGTATTTAAATTTGTGGGGAAAACATAAAAATATTTTGTAAAAAATATCAATACTTTGTAAATTTTATGCAATATATTGGATTTTTTAAATACAGAACCAGTGCTACTATCAAAATGAATAAGGAATTATATTAGAAAAGTTTAAGTGGAGTCCAACTAAAATGCATATATCATTTCATCTCTAACAGTTACCATAGAAATGACTTTAAATATAAATTTATCTAGGCTTTTGCAAAAAGATCCGGTGTTTTGGCTATTAAAAGATATTTTCCCTTTAAAAAATATACAAAAAAGGTAGCTGCATTCAAAAGGGATGAATGGACATCGAAGTATCTGGCTCTGATGTTCTTCAAATAAATGAGGAGGTCAAAAAAATGGTTGTTAAGATGAAAAAAGTGTTTAGTGTACTGCTTGTTTGCACATTGGCAGTTACCATGCTGCTTGTTGCGGGTAGTACAGGATGTGCAGCGGAAGCGTATTCCGCTTATGTTATGGGTTACTTTACAGAATCTCCTAACGGGGATGAAAACAGGTTTGCATTGCATCTTGCTTACAGCACAGACGGACTCAATTGGACCCCTTTGAACCAAAATCAGCCTGTTGTTACCCCTACCTTGGGATACAAGGGTTTACGTGATCCGTTTATCCTTAGGAAACAAGACGGCACCTTTGTTGTTATGGCTACCAATATGATCGGGCAGGACATGGCTGCAAATCTAAGTAAATATATCCTTATATGGGATTCTGCCGACTTGAGGACTTTTACTAACGAACGGTTGCTCCAGGTAAATAACAGTTCGACAATGCATGCTTGGGCGCCTGAAGCCTTCTGGGATGCCAGCAAGAGCATGTACGCGATCCTGTGGGCAGGCAATACCGACCGTAACCGAATTTATGTAAGCTATACTACCGACTTTAAAACGGTAACCAATTATAACACACTTACAGTTTTTCATGATCCCGGTGTTAACATTTATGATGGGGACATGCTTATGTACAATGGTACGAATTATTTCTACAATGCAAACGGGAAAATACATGGTTATAAATCAACCTCGCTAAATCCCGGAAACTTTACGAATAATTATGTTCCGTCACTTGTTGCAGGTAATGCAATCGAAGCACCGACCCAGGTTCAGAAAATAAATGCAAACACATGGTGGTTATGGGGCGACAGCTATTCTCCCAGTAATCCAGTATTCTACTGTTGGCAGTCATCGGATATATCCACCAACTCATGGACATTGATGGATAAGAAGTTTTACGAAGCTCCATTGAATGGTAAACATTGTACAATTGCAAAGGTTACAACGACTGAGTTAAATAATATTATTACAAAATGGGGCAATCCATCATGGAACAGGATGAAATCATACAATTTCCCTGACCGTTTCTGGAGACACTCCAATTTTGCAGGAAGAATAGATTCTGAACCAATAGATCCGGTCAACGATTCCAAATGGAAGATGGTAGCCGGACTTGCTGACTCTTCAGGAGTATCCTTCGAATCAGTAAGCTATCCTGGTTATTATCTTAGACATTCAAATTACGTAATCAGTCTGGTGAAGAATGATGGTACTTCAACATTTAAAGCAGATGCGACCTTCTATAAAACTGCTGGATTTGCGGATTCGGCATGGACATCCTTCAAGTCATATAATTACCCGGACAGATACATAAGACACTCAAACTATGTGCTCAGAATAGACCCGGTAACAAGCAGTTCATCTACTTCTGACAAACAGGATGCTACTTTCAGGATCGGATATTAATATTTTTAATCGTGATGCAAATGCATTCCGGTGAAGTAGAATGGATAAATATATTCATTTATGCTTTACCGGTATACATTCGTAAATAATAAAGAAAAGAGGTAAAAAATTAATGAAAAAAGTTTTACGGGTACTTGCAATAACCCTAGCTGCTGTGTTTGCCTTAACGTCCATATGCTTCGCAGATAATCCAGTAGTAAAAAACATTTACACAGCCGATCCTGCTGCGATGGTATATAACGGTACTTGCTACCTGTATACCGGACATGACGAAGGTTCAACCGGGTATGTGATGAAGGATTGGAAATGCTATTCTTCGACGGATATGACAAATTGGACTGACCGCGGTACTGCTATGGCTGTAAGTTCGTTCAGTTGGGCTAAGGGTGATGCATGGGCAGGTCAGGTTATTGCCAGAAACGGCAAGTTCTACTGGTATTTCTGCGCAGAGCACAAAACCATTCCAGGAAAAGCAATTGGTATCGGGGTTTCTACCAGCCCGACAGGACCTTTTACAGATGCATTAGGTAAAGCTTTGATAACCAATGACCAGACAAAAGGGAATACTTCAACGTGGGATGATCTGGATCCCACAGTAATGATTGATGACAACGGTCAGGCGTATTTGTACTGGGGCAACAATGCTTTATATTGGGTTAAACTTAATACCGATATGATTTCCTACAGCGGTTCTATCACGAATGTTGCATTGACAACAGCGCAGTTTGGGACAGATTACGAAGAAGCGCCTTGGATATACAAGCACAATGGGTTATATTATCTGGCGTATGCAGCAGGTTTCCCGGAATGGATTGCTTATTCTACTAGCACCAGTCCTACTGGACCATGGACCTATAGGGGTGTAATCATGCCCAAAACCGGTTCCAGCAGCACAAACCATCCGGCAATTATCGATTTTAACGGAGCATCCTACTTTATTTACCAGAATGACGCCTTGCCCGGAGGAGGAAGCTACAAACGTTCCGTAGCTATTGAGAAGTTTACTTATAATGCGGATGGTACAATTCCACAGATTCTCATGACCTCAACGGGAGTGAATGGTGTTAAGAACAGAATACAGTCATACAATTTCCAGACGATGTTCTGGAGGCAAACTAATTATGATGCAAGAATAGACGCCAATGTTACACCGGCTACTGACCAATACTGGCAGATAGTGCCCGGTTTGGCGGACTCCAATTGTATATCCTTCCAGTCTGTGTACTTCCCGGGATATTATCTGCGTCACAGCAATTATGATTTCGTCCTTGCAAAGAATGACGGAACCTCCCAGTTTGCTGCAGATGCGACATTTAAGAAGGTAGCAGGCTTAAAGGACTCTACATGGACATCCTTCCAGTCATATAATTATCCGACCAGGTATATCAGGCATAACAATTACTACTTAAAGCTAGATCCGATAAGCACGGATACTGATAAACAGGATGCAACATTTAAGATTGTGAATTAATTGAGGAGGGAAAAAGTATGAGCATAAGAGCTAAAAAATTATTAAGCATAATGTTATTCTGCACGATTATGACTGCAATGTTGGTTGTTTCGGGAGGAACTGTCTTTGCAGCAGACAATGCATATTTATTTGCACACTTTACTGGTGAAACCTCAAACGGCGAGCAGGTATATTTTGCAACCAGCACAGACGGTTTGCATTGGACAGACTGCAATAATTCCCAACCTGTATTGACTTCCAATGTAGGTGAAAAAGGCGTACGCGATATGTCTTTTTGCAGGATGCAGAATGGTAAATACATTCTTATGGCAACGGATTTGAGAATCGCCAGTGGTAAAGGCTGGGATGTTGCCATGCATAGTGGAAGCAAAAACCTGGTTATCTGGGAATCCACAGATCTGGTTAACTGGACAGGGCCAAGACTTGTAAATGTTGCGGGCAGCATACCAAGTGCGGGCTGTGCGTGGGCACCGGAAGCAATTTACGATAGTACGACAGGTAATTATGTTGTTTACTGGGCTACTATAGCGCCATTGAATGGAGTAACAAAAGCAAGAGTCTATTATTGTACGACAACAGATTTTGTAACATTTTCTCCAGCTCAGTTGTACATTGACAGAGCCGGTACGCAAGATTGTATTGATACACAGATATTGCAAGTTGATGGAACTTATAAGTATGTGCGTGCTTCAGGGGACGGTCAAATTACTTTTGAAGGAAGCAATTCCATACTTGGTTCGTGGACCAGGATCGGAGACATTTCAGGCTTGGGCTATACCGGAGCCCAGGTTGAAGGTCCGATACTGTTCAAGTTCGCTAATGTAAATCAATGGGGGATGTATGTAGACCAGTATGCATCAGGTAAAGGATATCTTCCCTTTGTATCGACTAATCTTTGCAATATGGGCAGCATGAAGGTTTTAAGTTCATCGGAGTATTCGATGGGGACTTCCAAAAAGAGACATGGCGAGATTATTAATATCACTACGGCTCAATTGAATGCCATTAATGCTAAATGGCCAAGTTCAGCGGCTACTTATGTAAAATTACGTAATGTTGCGACTGGCTTGTGTATCGACGGAATGGGCAGAACTACAAATGGTTCCAATGCAGGCCAATATTCCAGCAATACCAGTACAAATCAGCAGTGGGTATTGGAAACTGTAGGTAGCAACTATAAAATAAAGAACCGTACGACAGGATTGTATATTGACGGAATGGGCAGGACTGCAAATGGATCTATTTGTGGCCAATATGCCGGCGGCAGCAGTTTAAACCAGCAGTGGGCCAAGGAAATGGCAGGCAGTAATGTCAAGTTTAAAAACATAGCTACAGGATTGTACCTTGATGGCAAAGGTTTGACTGCAAACGGTTCTGATTTATACCAATACACTGGTGGTAGCAGTACTAACCAACAGTGGCAGATAGTAAACCCATAGTAATCAGGATGCGTTCAGTCAGAAATGAATTTGTTGTTGGACTGCTGAATACAGGATTTACCTTTAAATTACTAATTAACATATTGGTACATAGTAAGCCCGGTTGTTGTTTATTCAATCGGGCTTTCATTCTGTAAACGCAATAAATGCCATTATACAGGTATTGTGATTACTTTAATCTGTTTGCATCTTAATCTGAAATTAAGTTAATATAAACATATAAGGGTGCGCTTAAAGGTATTAAAAAGAGATATCTAGTAATTGTGGACTTATCAATATATAAACTTTTTGTATAGACTAGATTTCTTAATAGCCTGTATTATATTCATGATGGGCGGCATGAATAATAATATTTATGTGAGGGGTTGCAATATGAAAATAATATCTCTGTATGTTATTCTTTGCTTCACACTGTCTTTGATACTATCAGGGTGTGGAACACCTGTTGCACACCCGTCAGAACAGGATACAAATGCAATTGAGCAAAAGGAACAACCTGTAACAGTTACTTTCCTTTCATGGGCTAACGAAACGCAGTTTAAACCATTAATGGCTGCATTTGCGGCTAAGAATCCCAATATAAAAATCGACTTCCAGTTTGTGCCTCCTGTTAAGGAGTATGTTGAAAAGCTGAAGACCATGATTGCTTCGGATACTGCTCCTGATATTTTCCAGATGGCTCTAGAAAACAGGGAAGACCTTATAAAAGGTAATTACTGTGAAGACTTGTCAGGCGAATCTTACATGAAGGATGGTACAATACCTGACAATGTAAAGAATGTATACGGCTCTGGAGGCAAGATCTATTCGGTGGCTGTAGACGCCTGGGTTGGGGGACTGTTTTACAATAAGAAAATGTTTGCAAAAGCCGGGATCAACAGTGAACCTCAGTCATGGCAGGAATTTCTGGACGATTGCAAAAAACTCAATGATGCTGGAATGAAACCGATCATCGACAACTGTCAGGAAATGGCGGCAAACATAGTCCCTGCTTTATTTGCAGCTCAAACCTTGCAGAAAAACTCCAAATTTCATGAAGCAGTATATTTAGGAACAAAGAAATTTTCTGATGGATGGTCAGAACCTGTAAAGCTATGGTATGACGGATTAGTTAAACCAGGGTATATAACAAAGGATATGCTCGGCGTTCAGAACGACCAGGCAATAGAAGAATTCGCAGCGGAAAAGTATGCAATGATGCCGGGTGGACCATGGCTGATTCCGCAATTCAGAGCGTTTAATGCGAATATTGATATCAAATTGATGGGAATACCGGGTGCTGACAAAGGGAATATATGGTATGATGGCGCTGTAGGAGTAGGATTCAGCGTTTCCAGCAAGAGCAAGGTTAAAGACGCTGCTAAAAAGTATTTGCAGTTCCTGACAACAAACGATGGTTTGGCTGCGTACCAGAAGGGTTATGGGGGTACAATCATAACCAAAGGCTACAAAAATCATGTTGATCCTGCAATGGAAGATGGCGTTAATAAAGGTTTGTTGGCTGGCAAATTTTTTATACCTATGGGTGAATGGACCAGTTACACAGAAGCATTAAGAAGTCAATATGTAACTTCACTGCAGGATTTGGTAGTTGGAAAACTTGCTGCACCAGAAGATCTGGCAAAGAATTTGGATAAAACATTTGAAGAAATGAAGAAAAACTAACTAATATTTTAGGATACTCTTACACGATTATGATTACATAAATCCGTTCTTTACTTTTACTTAAGCGAATGGAGTAAAGAACACCCAAAAGTGCACTGCGGATAAATGACCAATAGAACTGACTGATAAACCGCGAATTTCTACACTTCAAAATTATAACTCTTAAAGGCTAAACAATTCTCACTTCTCGATAAATTAATGCAACACTTTATAAAAAATTTGCAACACATTAGATTTTCTGTTTTTTTAAATATTAGTAATATTACAATATAAACATTGTTGAATTTTTTTATCTCTGTTGTGCGTTTCAACGAGGCGAAAGATGTGCTCACTGCCTGAAAATCCAATAGAGACCCACTACCTGTTGAACTGGTGGATATGGATTGCCTTATTAATATAAAGACAAAATATTATTATTTTCAAAGACAAGTCCTGAGAATTTATATGTAAACTTCTTTGAGAAATGGCAGAAAAACTAAACACAACAGCCTGTAGACATAAATTGCTTAGTAAGGAGGTGCTGTTTTACAGTCTATGACATGTAAATTAGGTCTGACTGAACCTAAGAAATCTGTTGGGTTATGTTTTCTGGATTTCATAAACTAAATTATTTCAGGAGGTAATTAGTATGCTAAGACGAATCAGAAAATTATTGTCCTTAATTGTAATTCTAGCAATGGCATGCAGTATTGTATTGACGTTTGCAGGATCAGCTTTAGCGATGACTTTTACATCAGGAGCATATTTCAAGATTATTAACAAAGCCAGCGGAAAATGTCTTGACAATATGGGAGTGACGACAGATGGAGCTGATGCATGCCAGTGGGGCAATGGCAGCAGCTATAACCAGCAGTGGCAAATAACGGATGCCGGAAGCGGCTATTACAAGATAATTTGCCGTACAGGAGGCAAATGCCTGGATAGTATTGGAAGAACAAGTGCCGGTAGCAATGTGGGTCAATGGGCAAGCGGAACAAGTACAAACCAGCAGTGGCAGATTGTTGATGATAGTGCTGGGTATGTTAAGATAATTAATCGTGCCAACGGTATGTGCCTTGATACAGGTGGACAAACTGCTGACGGGAACATTATGAAAATGTACGGCAGCGGAAACAGTGACAATCAGAAGTGGCGGATTGTACAGTTAGGCTCTACTCAAACGCTAGATACTACAGCCAAAAATTGGTATGATAGCAACAATAATCCTATCAGAGCCTCGGGTGGAGATTTCTTAAAGGTTGGCAGTACTTATTACTGGTATGGATGCGATCTTGACAAAACAGCCGGCAACAGGGGAATAAACTGTTATTCATCTACGGATCTTGTTCATTGGACGTTTAAAAACAAGGTTATTAAGCAGGCAGCCAGTGGCGATCTTGATTACAATCATTTTGTGGGAAGACCCAAAGTCGTATATAACCCAACTACAAAAAAGTATGTAATGCACGTTAACTGGACAACTTTAAATGTAACCCCAAAACCGCATGATCAATTAGGGACCGCTACATGCGATACTCCCGATGGAGACTTTACATGGAATGGCTACCAGATGGTAAACGGCTACAGGATAGGTGACAGGTCAATTTTTCAAGATACGGACGGTAAAGTGTATCTTGTGACAGTGAGTGATCAGGATGGCATCAATTCGGATATTAATATTATGGCGTTGTCCTCGGACTACCTAACTCCAACAACGATTGTAAAACAATTTAAAAATGAGAAAAGAGAGGCGCCGTATATATTAAAGAGAGGTTCAACCTATTATCTGTTTACATCGGGTTTGGATGGCTGGAATAGTACTGCAACATACTATCGAACTGCCACTTCATTGTCGGGTACTTGGTCCAACCTAACTTTATTGGCAACCAGTCCGAATTCCACCAATAGTTTTGACTCTCAAACAAATGTTATACTAACTGTTCAAGGAACAACGAATACAAGCTATATCTATGTAGGAGACCTATGGGGAGTGCCCACAGGACATAATGGTGGAGTCACAAAGGCTGTATGGTGCCCAATGACCTTTAATGCAAATGGCGTTCCAACCATCACACAATACAACAACATCACTATCAACACTGAAACTGGTGTCGTAAGTCAGTAGATAAGTCTGATAACAGATTCGAATAAGGAGAAGAGAGGATAATTATCCTCTTTTCTAACTAATTTTTAATTTTAAACAAACGAATCAAGAAATTAGAAAAATATCATTGAAATTCACAATGATATTTTTCTAATTTATATTAATATATTGTTCTATATTTATGCACCCGGATATTTTAAAAAAGCAAAAAAGTTATTATACTGAAAATAATAGTTGATAAAAAAGAAATCACGGGGTTCAGAGAAAATGCAAAGATTATTTTCACGGAGTAATATTTTATATTACAAAAAGTCTATTATAGCTAGAATACTAATGTTTTTTACCATATGCAATGTAATTTTGCTGATGATCTTAGGCTATAGTACAATTACTGATTCCTCTAAGACTTTGCATAATGAAATAGTTAGCTATACGGCTAAGACTATAGAGCAGGCAAAGTTGAACCTGGACTACAATTTTCAGGATATCAAAACTCCGTTAATACTGTTTGGAGCCAATAATTCTGTAGTTGCATGTTTGAACTCGAACTTGAGTTTTGAAGAAAGATTTGAACACGATAGAAACATACTTAGTTTTGCGAGAAATATAAACACTTTAAAACCTTTAATATCGGATATGCTTATTATAGGGAAAAACGGCTATGTGAACAACCTGGATGGAAGATTCAGCTTGAAGTGGAATTATGACTTCCAGAATCAGAAATGGTTTAAGGAATCAATTGCTGAGAATGGTCAGGATTTCAAGATTTTAGGCTTATATTTACAAGACTATTATAATTCACAAAGATCTTCAAGTACGAGTAATACCCCAACTCTGGCTGTTTCTATGATTGTAAGAAACTCAAAAAATTCAGTCATCGGTTCTGTAATATGCAATTTTGACTTGAACAAGCTTGGGAATCTACTGATGAAAAGTAATTATGAAAAAAGTGGGGATATCATGCTTGTTGATGAAAAAGGTACTATTATTGCTCATAATGACAAGACAAAAGTTGGTCAACCACTAAAGTTATCTAAAAGTAATTTGATTTTTGAAAATGCATCTGGAGATTTTGTTGGAGATATAAACGGCATGCAGAACCTTATTATATTCAATACGACAGCAGTAACAGGATGGAAAGTAGTATCGTATATTCCTTTGAATGAGATTGATCAGCATTCTAAAGAGTTAAAAAACAAAATTTATAATATTGTCCTATGGTGTTTGATTATAAATATAATTATTTCATTTGGACTATCATTGATCATTAATCGTCCTGTTAAAAAGCTAATTAAAGCTATAAATGAGATAAAGGATAATCATTTAACTTTAAAATCTACCAATTACAAATATAGTGAATTAAATCAAATTGCAGAAAAATTTAATGATCTGCTGCAAAGAATTGACACGCTCATCAAAAAGGATTATAAATCGCAAATTCTTTTAAACAAGTTTGAGTTGAATGCCTTACAAGCACAAATAAATCCTCACTTTTTGTTCAACACACTTCAATTGTTACAGACAGAAATAGTATATAATAATATTGAAGAGTCAAACGAAATTGTCATGTCCTTAAGCGATATCCTTAGGTACACAATTTACGAGTCAAATGAAATAGTACCTTTAGAAACCGAATTGAAATATATAAAAGATTATCTGAAGTTATTTTGCAAAAAATTTGACAATAGAATGGAAGTAATTTATGACATAGCAGAAGACCTGGGGCAATACAAAATTCAAAAACTTCTGCTGCAACCGATTGTTGAAAATTGTATCAAGCACGGTTTTTTAAATGATCCTGTAGATGCAAAGATTTTTATAAGTGCAAAGGAGGTATCAAACGATATATATATAATTATCGAGGATAATGGTACAGGAATTGAGAACAAAAAACTCGCAAATTTAATCAGGCATATCAATGATCCAAATTTGACTGAAAATAAAATAGGTTTGCGCAATGTCAACCAGAGAATTAAGATAAATTATGGTGATCAATATGGTTTGACTATAGAGAGTATTAACGCACTGAGAACCATTGTGGGACTATTAATTCCCAAAGTCATTTGAGAAAGGTGGTAAGTGTATGAAGTTATTGATCACAGACGACCAGGTTTCCGTTCACAAATATCTTGATAAAGTAATGAATTGGAAAAATGTGGGTATTGATGTTGTAATGAATGCCTTTAACGGAAAAGAGGCCTTGGATATTATTGTGAATCATTGTCCTGATATCTTGCTTCTTGATATACAAATGCCGAGCATGGACGGTATAGAAGTTTTAAAGCATATTAGTAAGTTAGCTGTAAAGCCCAAGATAATAATTCTCAGTGCGTATAATGAATTTGACTACGCCCGGGACGCAATGCAATATGGTGCTAAAGACTATATTTTAAAGCCAGTAAGGGCTAAAATGATTTCGGATAAATTAGAAAGTCTTATCCTCGAAATAAAAAATGAAACTGCAATCCTGATTAGTAGAGCTATAAACTACTCAATTAAGAAGACTTTGACAGATGAAATCATAAATAACTTAAGAGAATGGTTTGATAAATTGAATGTAGTAAAATACTTGTTTGTAGATGTAGTCGTATGTAATCCTGATGGTATATTACCTGTCATGAAGGAGCGATTTGATAGTTTGAAATATGCATATTTATTTGAATATCAAACAACTTTACATGATATTTCTTTTTTAATTGCTTTAAATGACGCTATCAGTTCTAAAGATATTTATCAGGAAGTTTTAAATGCTTTAAATGAGATTAAAGCTAAAAATGGCAACCTGGATTTTGTTATAGGATTTAGCAAAGGCTCAGTAGTGCCTAAAGATTTACTCGAACTATATAATCAAGCGAAAGATGCAGTCAAAATGAGCTTTTATAGCAATTCTAATATATTCAATTATTCAGAAAACTTTTTTTCAAATAGTATACAGGAACCGATTCTTCAAGAAATTGAAAGCGGAATTATCAAAAGCATTAATGCTAATTTTAATGCGCAGATTTGTCTTGAATATATTACCAAATTGTTTTGCTATTTTCGGGAAAGCAGAGTGTTACCTGAGTTAGTTTTCAACTCCTGCCGTAATATGTTTATTTACATTGAAAAAGTACTCAAATACAACCAGCCAGAATTTATTCCCGGAGATAATAAAATATTTTTGGACGAATTGGGAGATTGTAACAGAATTGAAAATTTGGAAATGGCTTTTGCCCAGTTATTATTCAGCATGCTCAGCAATGCGCGGGGACAAGTTTCCAAAACGGATGTCGAAATTATCAGGGAGATTAAACACTATGTAGATAAATTTTATTTTGAGGATTTATCGCTGGAGGCAATTTCTGCAAAGTACTTTATTAATAAATATCAAATCAGCCGGATTTTCAAGAAGGAATACGGAATCAATTACTGGGATTATACAGTTAAAGTAAGGATGGAAGCAGCCGCATTTCTCATTTTGAAAACTGATTTGAAGACTTACGAAATAGCAGAAAGGGTAGGGTATAAGGAAAATAGTTATTTCAGCGATGTTTTTAAAAACTATTATGGTGTCAGACCTAAAAACTATAAGGATTTCTTAAACGGCACTTAAAAGTGATATTTAGCAATTGTGAGCTTATCAACATAGTATAATTTTTTTGCAACAGATTACATGTTTTTGTAATCTGTTTTTTTTTATAATCATGGTGTGCGCACGAATAAAAAATATTTTGAAGAGGGAGTTGCAATATGAAAAAATTAGTATCTATTCTTGTATTACTCTGCTTTACACTTTCCCTAGTGTTATCAGGTTGCGGCACATCTGCCGACCAGTCGGCAGAACAGGATACAAAAACAACTGAACAAAAGACAGAAGCTGCAAAGACAGAGCCAACAAAAACAGCAGAAGCTGTAACAGTCACTTTCCTTTCGTGGGCTAATGAAACACAGGCAAAACCATTGATTGACGGATTTACTGCCAAGAATCCCAATATCAAAATTGACTTCTCGTTTGCGCCTCCGGTTAAGGAATATATTGAAAAGCTGAGGACAATGATTGCTTCCGATGCAGCCCCTGATATTTTCCAGATGGCGCTGGAAAACAGAGAAGACTTGATAAAGGGTAATTACTGTGAAGACTTGTCGGCTGAATCATACATGAAGGACGGAACTATCCCGGATACAGCAAAAAATACATACGGTTCAGACGGCAAAGTCTATTCCGTAGCGGTGGATGCCTGGGCGGGCGGACTTTTCTACAATAAAAAAATGTTTGCAAAGGCTGGTATTACAAGCGAGCCTCAGACATGGCAGGAGTTTTTGGATGATTGTAAAAAACTAAAGGATGCTGGAATGAAGCCCATCATCGACAACTGCCAGGAAATGGCTGCAAATGTTCTGCCGGCCCTATTTGCAGCTCAGACCCTACAGAAAAACCCAAAATTCCATGAAGAAGTATATGCAGGAACAAAGAAATTATCTGATGGCTGGACAGAACCTATGAAGCTGTGGTACGAAGGATTGGTTAAACCTGGATATATAACAAAGGACATGCTCGGAATTCAGGATGATCAGGAAATAAAAGAGTTCGCAACTGAAAAATACGCAATGATGCCGGGGGGGCCATGGAGGATTTCTCAGTTTAAAGAGATTAATCCGGATATTGATATAAAATTAATGGGAATTCCGGGTACTGATAGAGGGAATATATGGTATGACGGCGCTGTAGGCGTAGGATTTTGTGTTTCCAGTAAAAGTAAGGTTAAGGACGCCGCTAAGAAATATTTGGAGTTCCTTACCAACTCTGAAGGTTTGACTGCATACCAAAAGGGTTACGGCGGTACAATCATTGCAAAAGGCTTCACCAATCAGGTTGATCCTATAATGGCGGATGGAGTTAATAATGGATTAATGGTAAACAAGTTCTTTATACCTATGGGAGAGTGGACCAGCTATACTGAAGCTTTAAGAAGCCAGTATGTAACTTCACTTCAGGATTTAGTAGTTGGTAAAATCACTACAGCAGAAGATTTTGGTAAGAGTTTGGATAAGAAGTTTGAAGAAATGAAGAAGAACTAAGTAATATTTTAAATCTGAAAATGGGCATCGGTTTGGTGCCGATGCCCATTTTTTACTAGGAGATATATATGCAGATTCAAAGAATCAAAAAACATTTACAATATGAAATTTTTCTAATCCCAGCCCTGATTACTTTTACGGTATTTACTATAATCCCTTTAATTAAAACCTTTTACTACAGCTTTACCAATTTTGACGGGATGAATAAAAGTACAATTAATTTTGTCGGTATGAAAAATTTTATTCAACTATTTCACGATGATGCGATTACATCAGCTATATTTAATACTCTTTTTTATACATTTTGCACAGTTATATTGATTAACTTAATAGCAATTCCCCTGGCAATACTGCTTGATTCACAGTCGAAGGTCAAAAGTTTTCAAAGGGCTGTATTCTTTTTTCCTTCAGTTGTAAGTGCCTTATTGCTTGGATATATATGGGGGTTTATCCTTTCACCCTCTGAATCAGGAGCAATAAACAATTTATTGAGTTACTTCCACATCGCCCCTGTTGCATGGACATCGGATATAATGATGTCTAAAATATCTATCATTATTGTGTCGATATGGGCGAACACCGGTTGGCATGCGGTTGTGAACCTTGCCTATCTGCAAGCTATCCCGGATGAATATTATGAGGCAGCCAGCATTGATGGTGCAAATTGGTGGCAACGGTTTAAAAATATCACTTTTCCCATGCTGACTCCAGCGTTGACTATAAATGTAATGCTTCTTTTGACAAACGGTTTGAAGATATACGACTTACCTTATGCACTGACAAGAGGATACCCTGGCTTTTCTAATTATACTATTACACAGGTAATATTGCTGCGAGGAATTTCCGAAAGGCACTATGGTCTTGCCTCAGCTATGTCAGTTCTGTTCTTTTTCATAATGCTGGTAGTTGTTTCTATACAGGTAACCAGTATGCGTAAAATGGAGGGAAATATTTCATGATTAATAGAATAAAACCATATATAAGTGATGTATTTATGCTCCCTTTAAGTATTCTTTTCCTGTATCCATTTTACTATATATTAATCAATACTTTTAAAACTGCTCAGGAAGGAGCATATAATCCACTCGGGCTTCCAAAACACATAATATTTGACAGTTATGCAAGAGTATTCAGGGAATCCCCTGTGCTTAACTGTTTCTTTAATACATTTATATTGGCATCAGTGTCAGTTACAGTTATTTTAGTTATCGGAGTCATGGCTGCATACCCTATTGCCTATAACCCCAATAAGCTAAACAATGCAGCAATGCTCTACCTAATGATGACTTTTCTTGTACCCTTTCAGGCAATTTTACTTTCCTTGTTTGAAATTATGAAAAGCCTCCATTTAATAAATGAGTTATATGGTATGGTACTTTACTATTCCAACGGATCTGCGCTGACGGTTTTCCTTGCAGTAGGCTATATGAGGACCATACCAAAGGAACTAAATGAAGCTGCTATCGTTGATGGCTGCAGTGTATTCGGAATTTTCTGGAGAATTATTTTTCCACTGCTAAAGCCTATATCTATAACCTCCATTATCTTTAACACCATGTGGGTGTGGAATGATTTTGTTGCTCCCAACCTATTTTTAAATTCAAGGTCTAAAGGGACTATGGTACTGGAGATATTCAGAGCTCAGGGACAGTTTCAAGTCGACTGGCCTTCATTCATGGCGTTATCGGTTTTGACACTTGCTCCACTTGTAATTTTTTACATAATAATGCAGAAGCATATCATAAAAGGTCTGACAGCTGGAGCTGTAAAAGGGTGACTGCAACACGGGTGTGTATGGAGATATGCTTGAAAAGCCTGATATGACTGTATTTTAAGCACATTAAAAACCTGCTGTTCCGTCAACAGCAATCCATGCTTCGTTCTTAGAGAGGCGAACCTCGATGACGAGGCAGCCTACCCAATAATTATAGGAGGATAACAATGGAAGAGAAAAATATACCTTCTGCGCCGCTTTTCTGCGACCCAATATGTGACGGGGCAGCTGATCCGACGATTATATGGAACAGACAAGAAAAGGCGTGGTGGATTATTTATACCCAACGGAGAGCAAACGTTGAATGTGAAGGATATTCATGGGTCCACGGCTCTGATATAGGGATAGCATCATCCAATGATGACGGAAAGAGTTGGACATATAGAGGGATACTTCAGGGACTTGAGTTTGAGAAGGGAAGGAATACCTTTTGGGCTCCCGAAGTAATTTGGGAAAACGGCCTTTACCACATGTATGTCAGCTATGTGAGAGGTGTACCTCAGGATTGGGCTGCACAGGCAAGTATTGTACATTTCACAAGCGGCAATTTGTGGGACTGGAAGTATGAATCAATCCTGAATTTGGAGTGCAAAGAAGTAATCGATGCGTGTGTGCATAAGCTGCCTGATGGAAAATGGAGAATGTGGTATCGCAATGATTTGAATACATATGCCGCCGATAGTGATAACCTCTATAATTGGAAGGTTGCCGGGCCAGTTATTACAGATTGCCATCATGAA
This sequence comes from Bacillota bacterium, assembly GCA_023424965.1. Lineage (GTDB taxonomy): Bacteria > Bacillota > Clostridia > Acetivibrionales > JAFADI01 > JAFADI01. The sequence goes on along the minus strand of JAFADI010000271.1, from coordinate 30,009 downwards.
GGGCCTAATGTATTCTTCTGGAAAGAAAAATATTGGATGATTACTGACCCTTGGGAGGGTATGGCCGTTTACTATTCTACTGACTGTCAAAACTGGACAAGACAAAGCAATATTCTTGAAACACCGGGAAAAAGATCTGGAGACTCCAATCAAGGAAGCCATGGTGATGTACTTGTAATAGGAGAAAAAGCATATTTGTTTTATCATGTCCATCCTGAGCATTACCGCGATGATTCAAAAAGCATGTTCTACTCAATGCCGTATTCGTCCAAAAGATCTGTGCTGCAGGTTGTAGAACTGGAATATGAAAGCGGACAGCTTGTGTGTGATAGAAATAAACCATTCAAGTTAAGTCTATTTGAAAATAATGATTAAACAAGAAATGTCCAAAGGTGCTGTTAAAATAATTCTAGACACGGATATGGGACCTGATTGTGATGATGCGGGTGCTTTAGCGTTGCTGCATAAGTTGGAGAAATTAGGAGAGGCCGAAATTCTTGCAGTAATGCATTGCACCTCAAGCATCTGGGGTCCCGGATGCATTGATGCCATCAATACATATTATAAAAGGCCGGATATACCTATTGGTACGCTTAAAAAAGAAGGCTTCCTCATAGATGAAACGTACAATAAATATAACAGGTTCCTATGCAGAAACTTTCCCAACAAATATCCAAACGGCGACAATGTACCTGATGCAATAAAACTCTACAGAAGCACATTAAGCAAAGAGACGGGAAAGGGAGTTGTAATCGCCGCTATAGGGCCTTTGACCAACCTGGCGGAACTGTTGGAGTCAAAACCGGATGAGATATCCCCATTAACCGGATTTGAGCTGGTAGACAAGAAGGTCAGCATGTTAGTAGCCATGGGAGGGAAGTTTCCGGAAGGAAGGGAATGGAACTTTGAGATGGACCCGCTGGCAGCCAGAAGCGTGGTGAAAAACTGGCCAACACGGATTATTTTCAGCGGGTTTGAAATCGGTAAATCCATTCTTACAGGAGGTATTCTGGGGGAGAAAGCAGCAGAGGACAATCCTGTAAAAGCTGCCTATAAATTATATACGGGAGGGAAGGACCGGATGAGCTGGGACCTGGCAACTGTTCTATGCGCAGTAAGGGGAGTGAAGGATTACTGGGACTGCGAAACCTGGGGCAGGGTTTCTATCAGTAAAACAGGACAAAATAAATGGCTCAGATCTAAAAATGGAAAGATAGGATATTTGAGGCAAAAGAAAGAACCGGCTCTAATTGCAAAAGAATTGAATGATTTATTACTAGAAGTTTGATATGCAAGAAAAAGAATTCTCAAAGAGAGTAAGATATAGTAAATTATGTATACAATTTTTTGGTTTGTAGAAAGTATGTATTTCCGCATAGAATTCAAAAGCAATACATGAATTAACAGAAGCAGATAAGCCGAAAAATGAACTTGCGAAAAGCCCGGGAGGATAGTATATGCAAGCTGCTAAATTAAGTCTCCTTTTTAATCGTGTTTCCATTTTTGCCGAATCCAAGATGTTAAGAAAAATCAAGGTTCATACCAGGCTGATTATGTCGTTTTTATTTCTATCCTTTATTCCGTTAATTATTACAGGAGTGATTTCGTATAGCATATCAAGCAGTGCAATAAACTCGAAAATCAGGACGTATTCTTCGGAGCTTGTAACCCAGGCGTCTCAAAAAATCGGGATGGAAATGGAGAAGATAAACAGCTATTCCAGCGATCTGGCGTTTTCTTCCTCTGTACAGCAATCACTAAAAAATTATGCCGAATTATCCGATGCGGATAAGCTTTCTGCCGACAGGCAACTTGAGGATATAATACTTAACAGGTTTGCAACAGTAAAATCAGTTAGCCAGGTCATGTTTATTACTTCCGATAAACGCAAAATAGGGACGAAGGGAACAGGATTGACGGATATTACCGATGATGACATTTCTCAAATAATTGGTAATGCAGAAAAAGCAGATTCACTGGTTACCTGGACTACTTTAAAAAAGAGCAATTCATCCGGCTATATTATAAATTGCCGCCTTGTAAAGGATATTCAGAAACAGAAAACGATCTTTGTGGTGATCATTTCTATTAAAGCCACAAGCTTTCAGGAGCTGTATCAAAACATAAATATTGGTGACGGTTCATCCTTATTTATTTGTGATTTGAGAGGTAACGTTATTTCAAGTAAAGAATCTGGGTTGGCAGGAGAAATATATTCTGAAAAAGGATTTGTTGAGGCACTAAATAGTAATTTCAAGGGTAAAAAGCAGATCTTCTACATTAATAACAATATGATTACTTATAAGGATATCGGGGAAATGGGATGGTTTTTGGTTACCAAGGTACCATTCTCATATTTGGACCGTGAATCGATCAATTTGCGAAATATTATAATGATCTTGGCAGTAATATGTTTATTATTTGCAACAGCTTTTTCTGTACTAATTTCGTCAAGTATTTCAACGCCAATAAAGGGGATCAGAAACAATATGAAGGAGGTCAAAAGTGGTAATTTGGCCATAAGCATTTTGGACAAGGGTAAGGATGAAATAAGCGAGGTATCCGTTGACTTCAACGCAATGCTGGAAAATATCAGGCTGCTTGTCTCTAAAGTGTATGAATCAATTAACAACGTCTTGTCGGAATCTCAAAAATTGGCTTTAGCGGCCAAAGAATCAAGTGTTTCATCAGAACAGGTGGCAATGACGGTCCAGAATGTTGCTGAGGGTGCAAGCGATCAGGTTGGAGAAACTTTAAAATGTGTCGAACAAATAAATCAGCTGTCTCTCTGTATAAATAAAGTTGAAAAGGAAATGGATATTGTTTTAAAAACAGTAGCGGATACCAAAACCATAAGTCAGGACGCGCTTAGCGTTATTAAACTGCTCAATGCCAAAGCAAATGAATCAGGAAGCGCGTCTAAAAGTATTATCAACAGGATTTATGGGCTTAGTTTGGAAATGAAAAACATAAAGAAGATAGTTGATTATATTGTTGGTATTGCGGAACAAACAAATCTTTTATCATTGAATGCTGCGATTGAAGCAGCAAGAGCCGGTGAAGCAGGCCGGGGTTTTGCAGTGGTAGCGGAGGAAGTAAAAAAACTAGCCGACCAGTCAAGAGACGCTTCTGCCAGAATTAACAATATCCTCAGCGGAATCCAGCAAAGAGTGGAGGATACGGTAAATGAAGCGAATATCGCAAACGATATTATCGGTATGCAGCTGGATGCAGTTAAAAAAACAGATAAGGCTTTTAAAACAATCCTTGATGTTATGGATGAAATATCGAATCAATTTAATAACATTCAAATTTCAATGGATGAAATGCAAATGTCTAAAGAAGTGACCCTGGGATCAATTGGGAAAATATCTGATGTCTCTGAGAACATGGCGGCAGCTATTGAGCAGATATCCGCGAGTACACAAGAGCATTCGACTGTTTCAGAGGGCCTTGAGGAATCAGCAAGGAAGCTGAATGAGTTGGGACAAGGGCTTTATCAAGAAGTGACAGCCTTTAAGATACAGTAGAATATAATAAAAACTGTAGGAATAGCCAGAAAGTATACAATCGGACTTTAAACTAAAACAAGGAGGTGTGCTGCTTAATCTTTCGGATTAAGTCTTATGAAGCCTATTCTGCATGTTACTGAGTGCCTGAGCATTATAAATTAAGAACAATCATGCAGCATCTTCCAAGGATTAAAGGCAGATGTTTTATATTGTATAGAACATTGATTAAAAAGTCTGATTGATTTGTTTCTGAACTTCAAAAATCAACTTTAGGAGCATTCCTGAAATAAACAAAATTGAACTTTGAAAAGAAAGATACCTCACTTATGATCTTTCACAGGTTTTTGCGATAATTCCCGGAGTATCCCGTTCCGGTATCACAATGACTGTCGGACGTGCATTAGGCATGACCAGAGAGAGTATTGCCCGGTTCACGTTCTTAATGTCAACTCCGATTATTCTGGGAGACGGTTTATATCATGCAAAGGATCTAATTCATACATCGATTGACAAGGTACCGTTTATCACTGCCATGATAACAGCAGCGGTAGTTGGCATAATAAGCATTAAGTTCCTGCTTGAATACCTAAAGAAAAAGGGATTGGGAATATTCACAGTCTATCGATTTATTCTTGGAGCTGTGGTTATTGCGGTTTACTTTTTGAGGTAGAGGGAGGAGCAGATTTTGGCCCAGGATTGTTTAAAATCCAACCCCACCTTCATAATTTCTCCACAGCAGGATGCTATAATCAACAGCGGGAATGTAAAATCTGCTGGGGAGGATGAAATGTATGAACTGCCATGGAAAGAATGATCACAATGGGCAGGAGGGGAGCGGTAAAAAGAGCCATTGGTCCCACCTGCTGATGATGGTGCTGTGTTGCGGGGCTCCCGCACTTGTATTGCTTTTGCTGCCTGTCGTGGCGAAAGTTGGCAGCCCGGAAACGGCAAAGGTTTTAGCGGGAGTGGCTCCTTTTCTTTGCCCCTTGATAATGGTGCTCATGATACCGATGATGTTTAAAGGGAATAAAAGCGACCGGGGAAATAACGGCTAAAAAGCCGCTTCTTAAAGACAAAACTGGAGCCATTTGGAACTCCAAAACTGGCCCTTGTGTTTTCGGGTAGCATGGTCTAACTTATATATAGCGCATTGAAGCTTGGATGCTACGGCATGGGATAAAATGCTGCTCAAAATTATTGAGCGGTATTTTAAAAAAATACTAATTGATAATGAATATCAATATCTATTGGATTTTGTCAAATGCCTATCAATTTACAGAAAGGAGGTGTAAAAGTGCGCAAACTATTCGTTGCAGTTGCCATGATTACTATGGTTGTGAATATATTTTCCGCAGTAGCTTTTGCTGCCCCTCATGAAACATGGAATGATGTTGTGGACGAAATGAAGGCCGCTTTGGATAAGTCCTATGATATATATGTCTCGGGCGATACGAAGGCTGCCAAAGAGCAGGTGGATGTGGCCTACTTCGGATACTATGAAAAGCTGGGCTTTGAAAAGACGGTTATGGCCCACATTTCAGGCAACCGCGCAGCCGAAGTGGAATACCAGTTCAGCTTTGTAAAAAAGGCGATGACTGCCGGTGCTCCTAAGAATGAAGTGAGAGCTTCGCTTAATAAGCTGATTGACCTGCTGCGGGAGGATGCAAACAAACTGGACGGCAAAAAAGAAAGCGCCGTGGGCGTTCTGCTGGCATCCCTTGTCATCATAACACGAGAAGGCTTTGAAGCCATTATTATTGTGGGGGCCATTATTGCCTATCTGATTAAATCCGGGAACAAGAAAAATACCGGTGCCGTTTATTGGGGCTCTCTCATAGCGCTGGGCGCAAGTGTCCTCATGGCGGTCATTCTGAACAGGCTGTCGGGCTTAAGCGGCGCAAATCAGGAGATCGTCGAAGGCGTGACCATGCTGGTTGCGGTGGCGGTCCTCTTTTATGTCAGCAACTGGATGGTTTCCAAATCAGAAGCTGCCGCCTGGACCAACTACATCGAAGGAAAGGTTCAAGGCTCACTCACAAGCGGAAGTCTGTTTTCCCTGGCTTTTGCGGCATTCCTGGCCGTTTTCCGTGAAGGTGCGGAAACAATCCTGTTCTATCAGGCCCTGCTCGCCAATACCAAAACCTACGTCAACATGGTGTGGATAGGCCTGGGAATAGGCTGTGTGGCTCTTGTGGCAGTATACATCCTGATCCGCGTATTGAGCATCAGGCTGCCGATAAAGCCCTTCTTCCTCGGCACAAGCATCCTGTTGTTCATCATGTCCATTTCCTTTGTGGGTTCCGGTATCAAAGAGCTGCAGGAAGGCAATGTGGTGGGTGTTACGCCAATTCCCGGCGTCTCTTCGGTGGACCTGCTGGGCATCTACCCCACGCTGGAGACCCTGATCCCGCAAATCCTTTTGCTGGCAGCGACAATTGTTACCTTCATCCTTCATCTCAGGAAAGGACAAAAACTAAAAAATAATAAAAACAAGCGTATTTTGGAGGGATAAAAAATGAAAATTAAAAGAACAGCAATACTCTTTATCGTAGCTGCAATGCTTACGTCTCTGGCCCTTGCGGGCTGCTCATCAAGCCAGGACACTTCCGCCCCGGCAAAGGAAAGCGCCCCTGCCGCAAATACCGACACTCCCAAGGAGGGCGATGGCGCGGCTCCCGCTCCCGCAGCAGCTCCAGGTGAGGTTGCCGGTTTTGAGGAATTCCCCATCGGCGACGATATCGAGCTTGGTCCTTTGAATGTTGCCGCCGTTTATTTCCAGCCGGTGGATATGGAACCTGCGGGCAAGAGTCTCCCGGCTTCCGAGTCCGACATGCATATCGAGGCGGACATCTCTGCGCTGAAAAATGATCTGGGCTATGGCGTGGGGGATTTTGTCCCAAACCTGACCGTGAAATATGAAATTACCAGCAAAGACGGCAAAACAAAAGTGGAAGGAACCTTCATGCCCATGAATGCCAGCGACGGTCCCCACTATGGTGCAAATATAAAGCTGGGCGCGGCAGGTACTTACAAAGTTAAATTTACGATTGAAAACCCCGAAGCCCAGGGCTTCCTCCTGCATGTGGACAAAGAAACGGGCGTTCCCGGAAAATACTGGACGGAGCCGCTGGTTGCGGAGTGGGATTTCGATTATGTACCAAGGGTTTGGTAATGGGCTGCTTTTATTCTTTCGGATTTCGATTTGAATATGACAATTCATTTCGTGCCGTGGAAAGGCTTGCGCTTATGCGCAAGCTTTCCATGGCTTCATTTTGAAGCTATATAAGGAGGTGGCTCCATGCTGAAATACCTCATACAGGTTGTACAAAATTCACTGACAACCGCCCTCCTTTTGGCAATGCTGTTTGCGCTCATGCAACTCGTTGGCGGGAAAAAGCAAAAAAGGTGGCTGGCCTCGGGCTTCATCGGAGGCGTCGTTGCTGCGGTTGTCCTTTCGGTTCTGAAGTTTTCAACCGTATTGATCAACAGAGAATTTTTTAATGTGGGCATTTTGTCCGTGGCCATACTGTCGGAAATTATTTTCCTTCTCCTTTCCTGGGGCGTTTTCTCAAAAAGAGCGCCGGTACTCCATGAAAGGGCATGGAATGCTATAAATTTTACCATGACCATAGCGCTTCTGTTTTACTGTCTTCCGGACATACTGCTGTATCCCACAGCGTTTGTCATGGCGGGAGAAAGCGTGCTCAGCACCGATTTTCTCTTCAAGCTCATCGGATACCTGGCGGGGCTTCTTATTGTCGCTCTTACGGGTGTGGCCTTGTATAAGGCGGGGAGAAGCTTACCGGCTAAACTGGTCCGTATTTTGCTGACCGTGGGGCTTGCTATCAGCATGATTAACCAAATTGCAATGGTTGTGCAGCTTTTGCTGGCAAGAAGGATAATCCCTATGTCAAAATGGCTTTTCTCCATGCTTATACCGGTAATTAACCATAAGGAATATTTCCTTTATGGCATTCTGGCCATGACGACGGTATTCCCGGTTGTACTGTGGCTGAAAAGCCTGAATCCCCGGGAGGCTTATGCCAATCCCGCTGAGCACCGTAAGATCAGGGCTGCCTCACGCAGGCACCGCCGCTGGTGTTCTGTTGTTCTCACGGGGTATGTGCTTGCCGCTTTGAGCTTGACGGTAGTCAAAGCCTATGACGAAAGGGAAGTGGTGCTTTCTCCTGCCGAACCCATGACCATCTCGGGCAGTGAGATTTTGATACCCCTTGAAAATATCAATGATGGCCATCTGCACCGTTTTGTCTATACCGCTTCAGACGGAACGGAGATGCGCTTTATCGCCATCAAGAAAAATGAAGTTGCTTTCGGTGTGGGTCTTGATGCTTGTGATATCTGCGGCCCTACCGGTTACTACGAGCGGAATGACGAGGTGGTTTGCAAGCTCTGCGATGTGGTTATGAACATTTCCACCATCGGCTTTAAAGGCGGCTGCAATCCCGTTCCCCTTTCCTATACTTTAAATGGCGGGACGATGGTGATACAAACTCAAAATCTTGAAAACGAAAAGAAACGGTTTAAATAAGGAGGTGACCGTATGTTCTGGAGAATGGTAAAAGGTGCACTGTTCCGGCAAAAAGGGAAAATGCTGATGATCGCATTCACCATTGCGTTAGGTGCCTCCCTCGCCACGGCCATGCTGAATGTTATGCTGGATGTTGGGGATAAGGTCAATCAGGAGTTAAAGACCTATGGGGCCAATATCAATGTGGTTCCAAAAGAAGCTTCCCTGCTGGGAGAGCTTTATGGCGTCGGAGAAGGCTCCGGCGTATCGGATAAATATTTGAAGGAATCGGAGCTGGGAAATATCAAAACGATCTTTTGGGCGTTCAACATCGTGGATTTCACTCCTTATCTGGAGACAAAGGTAAGCTTGAATTCCCAGTCAGAAGATATTTCGTTGGTTGGAACATGGTTTAAACACCATCTCAGTCTGCCTACCGGGGAAACCCTTGATACCGGCATGCAAAACATGAAAAGCTGGTGGGAGGTGTCCGGCGGATGGCTTTCTGATGAGGATGAAAGCCATGCCATGGTAGGCAGCCTTATTGCAGGCAGAAACAACATACAAATCGGAGATATCCTTACCATCCACTCAAAAAATCAGAGCAAGGAGCTGGTGGTGAAGGGTATTTTCAATTCGGGCAGCGATGAGGACAGCCAGATTTATGTACCTTTAAAGGTTGCGCAAGAGTTAATTGGACGGCCGGGATTGGTGAGCCGTGTGGAAGTCAGCGCTCTTACCACACCCGATAATGAGCTTTCCCGGAAAGCAGCGCAAAACCCGAAAAGTCTCTCCATCAAAGAATGGGAAACCTGGTATTGCACGGCTTATGTCAGCTCCATCTGCTACCAGATCGAAGAAGTGATGACGGATTCTGTGGCTAAACCCATCCGGCAGGTTGCGGAATCGGAAGGTGCAATCCTGGGGAAAACGCAGCTGCTGATGCTGCTTATTACAATTTTAAGCCTCATCGGGTCGGCCCTTGGCATTTCCAATCTTGTTACCGCCAGCGTAATGGAGCGCAGCTCTGAAATTGGATTGCTAAAGGCGGTAGGCGCGCATGACTCCCCAATTTCATTATTAATTTTAACAGAGATACTTATCACCGGAATCGTAGGCGGCGTTGGGGGATATTTCGCCGGATTGGGCTTTGCACAGATTATCGGGCAATCGGTTTTCGGATCGGCCATCGAAATCAAACCCATGGTCATTCCCCTTGTGGCAGTGCTGGTGTTTCTCGTAACGCTGGCGGGAAGCATTCCCTCCATACGGCTTTTGCTTTCCCTCCGTCCGGCGGAAGTATTACATGGCAGGTAAAAGTCTGAAAGACTTTAGCCATGTGCCTGTTTTTTGGCACAAAAAATAAATGGCACGGCGAATAAATTAATTTTTATCCCATAAAAACTTTGATTAAAAGTTTTGGTTCTGCAATGGGATAATTGATTTATCCCGTTTCAGAAATGGTGATAAAAATGAAAAGACAAACAATGTATTTCAAGATGGTTACGAGTTCCCTGATCCGGCGCCGCTCAAGAATGCTGGTGGCCCTTCTGGCCGTGGCGATTGGAGCTACCATCCTTTCAGGGCTCATTACCATTTACTACGATATTCCCCGGCAGATGGGAAAGGAATTCCGCTCCTACGGTGCGAACCTCATATTCGTTCCTGCCGGAGAGCAATCTGCCTTAAGCACTTCCACCCTTAAAAAAGCAGCGGATCTTTTTCCGTCCGGCAATATCGTGGGCATTGCACCTTACCGCTATGAAACGGTAAAGATCAATGAGCAGCCCTTTATGGCGGCGGGAACCAACATGGAGGAAGTGAAAAAAGTCAGCCCTTACTGGTATATTAGCGGGCAGTGGCCGGAAAACAACGGCACCGTACTCATTGGGCAGGAAGTGGCGGACCTCATTCATCTTTCCGCCGGAGACACCTTTACCGCCACCGGTACCGATGCGGACGGAAAGACCTTCGGCCGTGACTTCAAGGTGTCGGGCATTGTCCAGACCGGCGGTGCTGAAGAAGCTTTTATTTTCATGTCTCTTGGAGACCTGGAGGGCATCATGGGAAACCATGATCAAATAGATGTGGTGGAATGCAGCATTGCAGCTTCGGAGGAAGCCCTTAACAGCATAGTAAAGCAAATCGGTGAGAATGTACCGGAAGTTACCCCACGCCTTGTCAAACGGGTCACACAGTCCGAGCAGACCGTATTGGGCAAGCTTCAGGCGCTGGTCTATCTTGTGACGGTGGTTGTACTGCTGCTTACCATGATCTGTGTTTCAACCACCATGATGGCCGTGGTTGCTGAGCGGAGGAAGGAGATTGGCTTGAAGAAGGCATTGGGAGCCGCCGATAAAAGCATTATCATGGAATTCCTGGGAGAAGGCCTGTTTTTAGGCGGTTCGGGGGGAGTGCTGGGCGTAATCCTTGGCTTCTTGTTTGCGCAGGCTGTCAGCATCAATGTTTTCAGCCGGAGCATATCCTTTCAGCCCCTTCTGATACCGGTAACTCTTGCCGTATCCATCTGTATTACCGGATTGGCATGCCTGATTCCGGTCAGGAGCGCAACGGACATCGAACCGGCAATTGTACTGCGCGGCGAATAAAGGAGGTTAAGCGATGAACTTATTAGAACTTAAGGATATTTCCAAAATCTACGGCAATGTAAAGGCACTGCAAAACATCAACCTGAACGTGCCGCAGGGCGAATGGCTGGCCATCATGGGGCCGTCCGGCTCCGGAAAAACCACCATGATGAACATCATCGGCTGCATGGACCGGCCATCCAACGGCTCGGTCATTTTAGACGGCAAGGACATTTCCAGGGAAGGGCAAAAGAGTCTGACGGCGGTCCGCCGTGATAAGATCGGGCTCATCTTTCAGCAATTCCATCTGGTCAACTATCTCACGGCGCTGGAAAATGTGATGGTGGCTCAATATTATCACAGCATGCCCGATGAAAAGGAAGCGCTGCAGGCACTGGAGCGTGTGGGGCTCAAGGAGAGGGCAAAGCATCTGCCCAGTCAGCTCTCGGGCGGAGAGCAGCAAAGGGTTTGTATCGCCCGGGCGCTGATCAACTATCCCAAGCTGATTTTGGCGGATGAGCCCACCGGAAATCTGGATGAAACCAATGAAGGCATTGTGATGGACATATTCAAGCAGCTTCATTCCGAAGGCAGCACCATCGTGGTTGTCACCCATGACCCGGAGGTGGCGGAGGAAGCCCAGCGCACCGTTGTATTGGAGCATGGCCGCATTGCGAGAATAACCAGCAATAAAAATGAAATAAGGGGATGTGATCTATGAAAAAGACAATCTTCCTGCTTTTGATAGCCATTCTTACCTTGGGACTATTGGCGGGGTGCGGTAAAGCTTCAGACAGCCCCGCTTATAAAGACGGAACCTATACCGGAAAAAGCGGCCAGGATGACAGGGGGGCATACGGAGAGGCCACTGTCACCATTGCCGGAAACAAAATCACCGATTGCAAATATGTGACCTGGCAGAGCGACGGAAGCATAAAAGATGAGGAATACGGCAAGGTAAACGGTGAAATCTCCAACCGGGACTACTACGACAAAGCACAGCTTGCTGTAAAAGCAATGCAGCAATATGCCCGGGAGCTGGTGAAGGTTCAAAAGCCGGAGGCGGTGGATGCCATATCCGGGGCTACCATTGCCCACGGCCAATTTGTTGAAGCTGTGAAAAGTGCTCTTAAGGAAGCCCCGGGCTAAGGGAGCCAGGCCCGGCGGAGCAGCCTGACTGCTTTTGGGATATGCTCCAGGAGCATTCCGCCATAGTTGAGGAGGACGGTACTATTTCCTCCGCGGCAGGGGCTGCTGTAAAATGCCGATGCCGGCTGTACCTTCACACCCGCCCGGCTTGCCCGGTTGACCAGTTCCTCCTCAGGCAGCCCCCACTTTGCCTGCAGCAGCAGATGGAGTCCCCCCTGGAAGCCCAGAAGGTGGACTTTATTGCCAAACTCATTCCGAAGTGCATTGACAAGCGTATTCCGTTTTTTCCTCTGGTGCAGCACGGTTTTCCTCACATGCTTTTCCCAGAAGCCTTCACGCATGAAAAGCTCCAGTGTTTTCTGGGTGAGAAAGGGCACGAAGGTGGTGTCATAGCAATAGAGCTTGCACAGCTCCTCCAGCATATCCTCCGGGAGCACCATGTAAGATACGCCTATGGCCGGAAACAGCATGTCGGAGAAGCTTCCCATATAAATGACCCTGTCCCCGCAGAGGGACTGGAGGGAGGGAAGGGGCTTCACATCATATTGAAAGCAGCAGTTGTAGTCGTCCTCAATAATAAACGTTTTATTGCGCTTTGCCCATTCCACCAGTTCCAGCCGCCGTTCTTTCGGCATGATGACACCCAGGGGGTATTGGTGGGACGGTGTGACATAGGCGGCGGTGACCTCCGCGGCATCCAGCAAATCCGCATTGATCCCAAGCCCATCAAGGTCCACGGGATGCACCTTGAAACCATTGTTCTCAAACGTTGCACGGGTCAGGTCATAGCCCGGCTCTTCCATGGCGATGCCCGGCCCCCGGGTTTTAAGGAGCCGGCAGACAAGCTCCAGGCAGAACTGGGTCCCCGAGCCGATGATAATCTGTTTGGCCTTGCAATTGACCTGCCTGTAATTGTATATGTACCTTTGTATCTCGGAGCGGAGGCTGGGCTCTCCGAAAGGGCACCCGTACTGTAAAAATCCGTTCTTATAGTCGTGAAAGCACCGGTTGGTGAGCTTCTGCCACTTGTCAAAGGGGAAAGCGTCAGGCTGAAGCTTTTTATTTTGAAAATCGTAGAATATATTTTCCCTTGTCTCAGTCTCAGGGCTTATCCGGACAGCTTCCGGCGTGTCTCTTTTCTCCAGTGTGCCCAGAAGGGGCGGTTCCACATAGTAGCCCTGACGGGGCTTGCTCCTCAGGAAACCCTCGGAATACAACTGCTCATAGGCCGATTCCACGGTATTTCTGCTGATGTGCAGGTCTGAGACCAGCTTGCGGCTGGAGGGAAGCCTGGTTCCGGACTTTATGCTGCCGCTTAGTATTTCTTCCTTGATTTGTTGATACAACTGGACATATAACGGTATTTTGCTTTTTTCATCTAACAGCCACATGTTATTTATGCCTCCTGGAATCAATGCGTGCGTTTGCCTGAACCGTATCGTTTCAAACCAGGAGTTAGAATATTCTAACTCCTGCCGTCAATTATGCAAAGTCATCGTACCCTGTGGGATTTTAACTTCGTATAAATTAGTGCCGGAGAAACAATCGATTTGACCCCTCTATCATAGCATACATATGTGAAGATTTTGTGAGGATGAGAAAAATTTCTAATATGGCTTAAAAACCCTTGGAACTCAAAATCTTCATGGCAATGGTGTAAGCACCGGCAAAATGGTATATAATTGTGGCAGGACCGCATTTGCCGGAGCGTAAACCTTGCCGGGCTAAAAACGGTATAGTAGCAATACAGTTTCTGAAACTGAAAACCTTGGAAGAGGAGAGCTTACACGGGAGAAGTCATGGAGGAAGGGTATATCTCAATCGGTAAAATGGCATCGATGCACAACATATCAAGGCAGACCTTGATTCATTATGACCATATTGGTTTATTCAAGCCCGCGTATACCAACGAAAAAGGCTACCGCTATTACAGCGCATATCAAATGCCTTTTTTGAGGGAAATCTGTTTGATGAAAAATCTTGGCTTCAGCCTTGAAGAAGTAAAAGAGCATTTCGAAAACAGAAATACAAGTTCGGCCTACGCATTGCTGGAAAATAAATTGGAGAAGATAAACGAGGAAATACTTGGACTGGAACAGAAGCGCACATACATAGAGCAGCGCCTTCAGATCTACGAACGCCTTTCCACGAAATTTAAAAATGTCAACTTGCCCTACATTGAATGGAAGCCCGAGCGCCAAGTCATGTTTATTCCGTTTGAGAAGGAACATATGGAAAAAAGCCAGCTTCATATGACGCTGATGAAGGGGTGGAACATTTTAATAAAGCATCAATTGATCCCCTCAAAGGGCTTTGGGGCTTTAATCCGGTATGAATCCATCCGCGAAGGCAAGCCGCTGAAAAATGCCGGAAGCATCATCAATCTCCCTTATACGAAGCTGCAAAAGGATATCGAAAACCTCTATACCATACCGGAAGGTGAGTATGCGGTGATGTATAAGTATGCAATGCCCTACGATATGGAACCGGTCAATCAACTGCTGAAGTGGATTGAGGAACATAATTTCAAAGTGGCTGGCGATATAATCGACTTGTGCCTCCTGGACACCCCATTTTATGACACGGGCCACAATGTGGATTTTTGCTGCCTTCAGATACCCATCAAATAGAGGGGGAAATTCGGTATCCGCTGTTTTTTTATTTAAGGTATTGACTGTATTACAACCATACAGCTTATATTGAAACTAACGATGAAAAAGCCAAAAAGAACTGCATGGGGCTGTTTGGGGTGCTGTCAATGTCTATAACCATACCTGAAAATCACTATGACGCCTGTTTGAAAGCAAAGTCGGAAAAGGCGAAACGAGTTATTGAAATCGTCGCCGGACCAGGGGCATCGTCCATAGAAGGCGGAAGGGGCTTATGGGATATCCCGCAGGAGGTATTTCGGGCACTGGACGAAGAATTCAAATTTACGGTGAAATTATATATTTTAGACAAGGATATTCAGTGCCAGGGGGATTGCTCTACGGAAGAAGAGCTTTTTAAAAGGGACTGGCAGGGAGAAGCGGTTTTTTTAAATCCATCGGGAAGCAGGAATCTTGAGGCCTGGATAAACAAATGTCATGAGGAAAGCAGAAAACCAAACACGGCGGTTGTTGCTGTCATCCCCCTGGTGTGCAGGTTCTCGCACTTTTATGGCAGGGTGTATGAAAAAGCAAGACATATCCGGTTTGTAAAGGGTAAACCGAGTGACGGCAGTGGGGCAAATGCCGCTCTCTTTCAAAGCATCGTGGCGGTGTTTTAGCGGATATTGCTGGCTTCAGACGATTCTTCCTGTATATCAGGATTGGTATATTAATACATAAATTATAATTAAGGGTGGAAGATGAAGCAAGAAAATTTTTAAAATCCCACCTCCCATGCCGGGAAGGGAATTCTGTGGTAGAATAGAACCGGGGACAAAAGTGTCAGGTAAAGAACAAAAAATATGAGGAAGGGCGATATGTGACCGAATTTACGACATATCATCGAAGGACAGCATGAGTAAAAAAAGAATTATTTTTGATTTCAACGGAACCTTATTATGGGACACGCAGCTGCACAACCTGGCCTGGAATAATTTTTTAAAGGAGCACGGGTTTTCTTTGTCCGATGAAGAAAAGCACCTTCGGGTTCACGGCCGGCTGAACAGCGAGATATTGAGGGATTTGTTCAGCAACAGGCTGGCAGAAGAGGAAATAGAAAGATATGCCCTTGAAAAGGAGTGCGAATACCGGAGATTGTGCACCGGGCTTGATGATTTTTCCATGGCGGAGGGCGTGGCGGAATTGTTTGAAAAGCTGAAGGAACGGGATATCCCCTTCGTGATTGCAACGGCTTCCGGAATAGAGAATGTTGAATTTTATGTCAAGGAATTAAAGCTGGAGAAGTGGTTCAAAGGCGAACACATCATTTACAATGACGGTTCCATAAGGGGGAAGCCCTTTCCGGACCTGTTCCTGAAAGCCATGGATGTGCTGGGGATATGCGGCAAGGATGCCGTCATATTCGAAGACTCTGTTGCCGGCATAAAAGCAGCCGAAGCGGCAGGTGCCGGACAAATTGTCATTGTGGACTCCAATGCCGGGGATTACAGCCAATGGGAGGGTAAATATCCGGTCATCAGGCATTTCAATGAAATCAACTGGGATTGGTTCGAATGACGTCTTGCAAGGAGGCATTATGGGACGAAAAACATGGAGGCCGAAATTATTATTTGTTACGCTGGCTTTATTGTTTATTGCGGCAATATTGCTGATAAGCAATGCGATGAACGGGAGTATACCCCAAAATACAGATAGGGTTACTTATAAAAACCGTACTTATTTGAATAGTAACAGGACGATAGATCAGAACACCCATGACGCCATGAAGAAAATGTTCGATCAAACAAGGCCCACCGGTAAATATGTAAAAGGCATGGAAGTATATGATATAGAGGATAATCCCTACAATTCGACCGTCATATTTTTGAAAAGAGAAGACGGCAGCTTTCTGGTCTACTCCTTAAGCGGCGGACCATGATAAATTTGTCAGACAAAGCTGTTAAAACCCGCTATTTTCCCAAAAAGCGGGTTTTTTGCTGCATACAGAAATAGACATAATAAGTATTGAAGCTCCATGTCATAATATATAAGCACAGGTTTCACCAAACAAAGGATGTGTGTATGCAAAGTTTTCCAGAAAAAAAGGATGGGATGCTGCCATGAAAAAAAATAAAAATAGAATTTTAGCGGTTATTACAGCGGTTGTGGTCACTGCCTCCTCTTTTCCGGGAGCGGCATCTGCAGAAAACAGCACTGCGTATGTCACCCGGGGACAGGCACTGAATATCATATTAGAGGCCGCCAAGGACTATAATCCCGGGGTGAAGAAGGAAGACATCCTCAAAGGCTATGGAGATGGGACACTGCAGGAGGACCGCATGAGCACGAGGCTGGAAGCGGCGGTCATGGTTGGCCGGGGCTTTGGACAGCTGCCGGAGCCCAAAGGCGACAGTCTCAGGACCGGTGTCTTTCACGGGAATTACATGGATGTACCGCCATGGGCCAAGGAGGACATAGAAGGGCTGAAGAAAGCGGGGGTGCTGGCAGGGATAGGGGGAAACAGGCTTGGAACGGACGAAAATATAACCCGGGAAGAGCTTAACCGTATTATTCAAAGGATATGGGCTCTGGAGGGCAGCAACCTGAAGGACGATTTTTATGCCGCCGTCAACAAGGGATGGCTGGAAAATTCGGAAATCCCCGCAGGGGAGGCT
The DNA here is from genome assembly GCA_023424965.1 of Bacillota bacterium. Taxonomy (GTDB): domain Bacteria; phylum Bacillota; class Clostridia; order Acetivibrionales; family JAFADI01; genus JAFADI01. The sequence continues at coordinate 12,969 of JAFADI010000271.1, read as the reverse complement.
ACCAACGGGACGCTGGAAATCATGGCCCATGAAAATGACGTAAAAATAGAAAAAATTCTGCAGGAACTGCTCCAGGAGGATCATACAAAGGGGTCAAAGGAACAAAAAATTTCGGACTTCTATAAAAGTGCTCTCGACATGCAGAACAGGAACCGGCAAGGGATAGAACCCATAAGAAAATACCTGGAGGCTTATGCGCAGGCCGGGAGCCTGGAACAACTGCTCCGGGCGGATATCGGCGTGGAAGCCGGAACAGGCCGCAGCCAGCTCCTTGGCTTCGGCATATATCCCGACCCCAAAGACAGCGGCAGCAATATTCTATACCACGCGGGGCTGGTCCCCACGATGGAAAAGGATATTTACCGGTCGAAGGATGACGGCAAAGGGGGTGCATACATAAAGTACATGACAAGGCTGCTGGTGCTTGCCGGGGAAAATGAAAAGACCGCGGCGGTGGATGCGGAAAAAATGTTCGAACTGGAAAAGGAGCTGTCCGCAGCGGAACTGAGGCCCCAGGAAAAGCAGGATGTGGATAAAACCTACAATTCCTACACCCTGGCAGAACTGGATGCCCTGTACCCTGCACTGGACATGAAGAAAGTCCTCAAAGCGCTGGGCTACAAAACGCCGGATAAAATTTTGGTGGAGGACAAAAAGCTGCTGGAAAAATCCGCGGAATATTTTTCTGAGAGTAATCTGGAGGTTTTGAAAATTTATGCGAAGCTGAAATTCCTCTTTGCTTTCTCAAAGACCCTTTCGGAGGATTTCGGAAAAGCGGCGGAGGATTTCAATGCCCGGGTCTATGGCGTGGAGGGGGCAAAGACGGTGGAGGAGAGGGCTGCCCTGGCGGTACAGGATACTTTGCCGGACTATCTGGGAGAAATTTATGTGAAAAGAAATTTTTTGCCGGAAGCAAAAAAAGATGTTGAGACGATGGTGGGTGAATTTATCGGCATTTATCAAAATAAAATAGAGAGCCTGGACTGGATGGAGGAAAAGACAAAGCAGAAGGCCATAAAAAAACTGGAGACCCTGAAGGTGAAGGTGGGATACCCGGACCGGTGGCCCGATAAACTAAAAAAGGCGGAAATAAAGTCCTATGAGAAGGGCGGAAGCTATTTTGAAAACCTGTGTGCCATCCGCCGGACTCTTGCAGCCCGCAACAAAAGACGTCAGGGAATGCGTGCGGACAGATCGGCGTGGGAAGCGCCGGCTTACATGGTCAATGCCTATTACAACGCTTTGAATAATGAGATTGTATTTCCGGCGGGAATACTACAGGCGCCCCTATATGATGTAAGGGCTCCGAAGGAGAGGAACTACGGGGCTATCGGCGTGGTAATCGCCCATGAAATCAGCCATGCCTTTGACAATAACGGTTCAAAGTTCGACGAAAAGGGAAATGCGGCAGAGTGGTGGACGGAAGAGGATTATAAGCGCTTCGAAGAAAAATGCAGGGAAATAGAAGCCTTTTATGACGGCATTGAGATTGCTCCAGGGATTGTGAGCAGCGGGACCCTCACCCTCAGCGAAAATATTGCGGACCTGGGAGGCATATCCTGCAGCCTCCAGGCCGTGTCCAGGCTCGAAAGGCCCGATTATAGAGCTTTCTTTGGAGCCTATGCCGGCCTGTGGAAAGAAACGGCCTCCAGGAAGATCCTTGAATATATGAGTACCGGGGATGTACACAGCTACACCAAAATAAGGGTCAACCGTTCGGTGGTAAACTTTGAGGAGTTCTATGAGGCCTTCGGTATCACGGAAGAAGACGGAATGTACGTGGCGCCGGAGAAAAGAGTGAAACTCTGGTAGGATAAGAAAAAAGGCCCACTGCCTGGGCCCTCTGCGTTCCCGAGGGCTGGGGCGGGCAATGGGCTTTCTCCCGGTATACTGCTTGTGTCAAGCTCAAAACCGTATTTTAGAAGGATGTGGTGTCAGGATCCGCGGAATATCCGCAGCAGCCTTTCAAGTCCGCAATAACCTGTACATCCTCTGCCGAAAGCTCAAAATCAAAAACATCGGCATTTTCTTTGATGCGGGTGCCGGTTACAGACTTGGGCAGAGGTAAAAAGCCCATCTGCAGGCTCCAGCGTATGCAGATATGGGCAATGGTTTTCCCGTACTTCCGTGAAAGAGCCTGCATTTCCGGCACGTCAAAAATCAATCCCGTTCCAAGGGGGCTGTATGCTTCCAGCAAAATGTTGCGGGCCTTGCAATAAGCGGCCACTTCATCCTGGGTGTCACCGGGGCAAAGACGTATCTGGTTGACCATGGGTGCGATTGTCGCCGTCCTCATGAGCTCGTCGATATGGTGGGGGTGGAAATTGCTGATGCCGATGGAACGGATGCGTCCGGCACGGTACAATTCCTCAAAAGCCTTCCAGGTGCCGGCATTGGCTTCCTGCCAGAAGCTTCTGCACTTGATGGGATTGGGCCAATGAATCAGATACAGGTCCAGGTAGTCCAGGTCCAGATTCTTCATGGTTCGCTCAAAAGCCGCCATTGTGGCTTCATAGCCATGGGCCGTGTTTTGCAGCTTGCTGGTGATGAAAATCTCTTCCCTTGGAATGCCGCTTTGCTTTACCGCAATGCCGACACTTTCCTCGTTGCCGTATCCGGCGGCGGTATCAATATGGCGGTATCCCAGTGCAAGGGCTTCCTTCACGGCGGAGACGGCGGTTTCGCCGTTCGGCGTTTGCCAGGTGCCGAAGCCTATGCATGGAATTCGAACTCCATTATGTAATTCATAACTGTCGGTTAGTGATTTCATTTGAACCCCTCCTATAAACTTCGTTTATTATAAAATTGTAAACCTTAACGTTAGCTTTAAGTCAATAGAAAAATAAAAAATAGCAAAAATATCATTTATATTTACCCACCTATTTACAAATATTTCAGGATGGTATACTATATTCGTAAATAATACGATATCGTAATATGAGCGAAAGGAAATATACCATGAGGGAAATAAATGCAGAGCATATAAAGATGCTTGACAATCTCGTTCACCTTTTCTACAAACGGATGGGCAAGCTCGATGCAGACATGGACCTGCAGCCTTTTCAGGGGGTCACAGCCATAGAACTGAGCATTCTCAGGATGGTGGGGGACGATCCCGATGCAATCCTGAAAGAAATAAGTGAAAGGCTGCAGGTCCCCGGAAGTACCCTGACCAACGCCGTTGACCGCCTGGAAAAGCGGAACCTGCTCATACGGTCCATCAGTAAACGGGATCGGCGCTCCTTCGGATTGATATTGACGGAAGAGGGAAAAAAATTATTTCAAGAGCATGAAAAAGCAGAGCAGATGGCATGGAACAGAATTTTGAGCGCCCTGGAAAGTGATGAAGAAATTGAGCTGTTCTTAAGTCTCGTGAAAAAAATAGCGGAAGGTATCAAATAAAAGAAATGGGAGGAAATGACCGATGGAGAGATCACCGGTTTACAAGGAGAAGTCTCAAATGGCTTTTGACAGGCAGGCGGAGGTATATGACTCCACTTATTACGGACAGCATGCCAGGAAGACTTACGACGCTGTAATTGCAGCAATGGACAGGTATGCATTTAAGAGTGTGCTGGACATCGGCTGCGGTACAGGGAATATGCTGCTGCAAATCTTGGGAAGGCATGCGGTAGAAGCAGCGGGAATAGACCTTTCCGATAAAATGCTGGACATCGCGAAAGAACGTATGGGAACCGCCGCTGATTTGCGCAAGGGTGATTCGGAACACCTGCCGTGGGAGAATGGCAAATTCGATATGGTGATATGTACCGATTCCTTTCACCACTATCCCAATCCAAAGGCCGTACTCAGGGAAATGGGAAGAGTACTGGCGAAGGGCGGGAAAGTGGTTGTCGCCGACCCCTGGCTGCCGTCTCCTTTCAGGCAGATTGCGAATATTTTTATGCCCTTTGGCAAAGATGGGGACATAAAAATGTATTCGGAGAGAGAAATGAAGAAAATGCTGGAAGAATGCAATCTGGAATTCATAAGCTGGAGAAAGCTGGGCAGGAGTGCATTTGTCGCGGTGGCGTCAAAGGGATAAAGGATTTTTCCTGTACTCCAGGGGGCAGATTCCTATTACATCTTTAAAGGCGGCGGCAAATTTGCTGGAATTTTCATAACCCACCTTCCCGGCGATGGTCATAATGCTGTCGCCGCTCTGGCGCAGCATATGGGCGGCAGTCCGCATACGGTGGGCTTTTATATAGGCTGAAATGGAAGTGCCGTATACGCCCTTGAAGCAAAGTTTCATGGACGTGAGGCCCATGCCCGACCTTAGCGACAGCTCCTCCAGGGTAAACCTCTTATCCATATGGTCGATCATATATTTCTTGATCTCCTTGACGGTTTCAACCTGCTTTTTGGGGAAATACCTCCTTGCTTCACCTTGCTCCGATAGGTCCGTGATGCTTAAAAACAGCAGCAGCTCCAGCACCTTCAGCTTGGAATAGCCTCTCCGGACCTCTGCCGGGATGGTGTAAAGCTCGGAAAAGATGTGCTGGATCTCCTCTTTGGCTCGCATGATAAAACAACTGTCGTCAGGACACAGCCTGTCACGCAGGGAATAAAGGTCGATGGAAATATCATCGAACATGGAGGAAAGGGTTGTAGAGGCCTCTCCAAGGGATATGAGCACGGCAACGCCATGGTAATGCTCCAGGGGAAAACTTGAATCCGACAAACGGTTGGTGAGCATGTTTACGGCAAGGTCTCCCTCTTCCAGGTAACCGTAGGCGCCGCTCCGGAATTCGCACTCGAACCGGCCCTCCCTGCAGTGGTTGATCTCCATGATTTCTCCCCGGGGCTGGATGTCCTGAAAACAGCTTGCGGTGTGAAAATCATTATAGATCAGGTCTACTCCCGGAAATATCCGGTAGCTTGTCATAATGCCTTCTCCGCCGTCGGTTTCCATCTTGTAGATGGTACAATCATCCTTGCGGTGAATAACCTTGATGCCGGAGCCGTATAGATTTTTCTCTCTTTCCGATGCTTCCATGTTCATCTCCTCTTTCCACATGCAAAGAACCTACGGGTATCATAAAAACGAGTTAGATGGACCTAACTTATTTTTATGATACCTATTTTTGAAGGAAAAGTAAAGTTGCTCTTTGACGGAATGCCGGCATACCGCCAAAAAATATTTTGTCCGAATGGAGCATGCCGCGGCTGAATGGAGCAGAGGATACCCTCTTATTTTGCTATAATAAGCAAAATAAGTTAGGGTGTCCTAACTCTACTCTACTATTCAAAGAAAAGAGGTCGGGAAATGGAGAAGGAAAATCCGAAAATTAAAAGGCAAAAAACCGGAATGGCGAGGCTTCTGGAGCTTGCCGCCACCAAGAAGCCCCTGGTCATCGGCTCGGTGATTCTGTCGGCGCTGGCATCCGTTGTTTCTTTTGTGCCCTATATTGCAATTTATTATATCATGCGGGAGATTATAAGCGTTTACCCGGATTTTGCAAGCCTGGATGTGGAGAAGACCATCGGCTTGGGGTGGATTGTCCTAGGAGGAGTGCTTGGAAATGTCCTGTTGTATTTTGCGGCGCTCATGTGCTCCCATCTTGCCGCCTTCGGCACCCTGTACCAGTTGAAGGTGGGCTTTGCCGCCCATATCGCCAGGCTGCCTCTGGGCTTTCACCTGAACTACGGTAGCGGGAAGCTCCGCAAGGTGATGGATGAAAATATTGAGAAGATCGAGGGTTTCATTGCCCACCAGCTTCCGGACCTTGTGGCCTCCATGGTGGCGCCGGTGGTCATGCTGGCGATTTTGCTGGTGTTCGACTGGCGCTTTGGACTGGCGGCACTGGCAGGCATTATTATTGCTTTTGTTCTGGAATTCGCGGCATACGGGAATGAAAGCTCCAAAGTAATGATGGATAAATACCAGACGGCCCTGGAAGACATGAATAACGCATCGGTGGAATATATCCGGGGCATTTCCGTGGTAAAAGCCTTCAAGCAGACGGTTTATTCCTTCCGCAGGCTCCATGAAACCATTAAAGCCTACACCGGCTTCGTCATTCCCTTTACTTTAAGCTGGGAGAATTACATGTCGGGCTTCTCCACCGTTATCAACAACATTTACCTGTTCCTGATACCCGTGGGAATACTGCTGGGCCTGAACACCACAGATTATGCAACCTATGCCATGACTTTTATTTTCTACCTCTTATTTGTTCCTTCCATCTCCTCGGTGATGATGAAGATCATGTATGTTTCCCACAGCGGAATGCAGATTACGGGCGGCATTGAGCGCATGGACCAGGTCCTGGGCCGGGACGTTCTGCCGGAGGCGGCTGTGCCCAAAACCTGTGAGGGTGGGGGAATAGAGTTCAAAAACGTGTCTTTTTCCTACGATGAAGACAGGGAGAATTCGGCTTTGCGGGATGTATCCTTCCAGGCAAGACAGGGGGAGGTTACGGCCATTGTGGGCCCCTCCGGCAGCGGCAAAAGTACCATTGCCCACCTGATTCCGAGATTTTTTGACGTGACGGGGGGCAGTATTGAAATCGGAGGGGTGGATATCCGGGATATGAAGCTGGAGTATCTGATGGAAAAGGTCAGCTTTGTATTCCAGGACGTGTTCCTGTTCAAGCAGAGCATCATGGACAACATAAGGATCGGCAGCCAAAACGCCACCGACCAGCAGGTGATTGCTGCCGCCAAAGCGGCCCAGTGCCATGAGTTTGTTGAAAAACTGCCGCAGGGCTATCACACCGTTATCGGGACAAAAGGAGTGCATCTCTCGGGAGGAGAACGGCAGCGGATTGCCATTGCCAGAGCCATTGTCAAGAATTCGCCCATTCTTGTGCTGGATGAGGCCACGGCTTTTGCGGATCCGGAAAATGAGCACCTTATACAAAAAGCTTTTGAGAAGCTCATGCGGGGAAAAACCGTCATCATTATCGCCCACCGCCTGTCCACCATCCGGAGTGCCAATAAAATTGTCGTGATGGATAAGGGGCAGCCGGTGGAACAGGGCACCCACGACCAATTGCTGCTGAAGAACGGGAAGTACAGGGCCATGTGGGAAATGTACACAAAGGCCCTTGACTGGAAAATCAACACACGGAAGGAGATGGCGGCAAATGTTTAATTTGAGGGAAAAGTTGATGCTGACAGACAAAGGGTATTCGGATCTGAAAAAGGCCATCGGGGCCTGCACACTGACCAACCTGTCCCTGATCCTTCCCTTTGCCGTCACCATTCAAATATTCGGCGAACTGTTAAGGCCCCTGATGGGCGAGGAAATCTCCTGGACCAGGATGTGGATGTACTTCGGGCTGGGGGTCATCTCTGCCGTGCTGGTATTCCTGGCCAACAAAAACGACTACAAAAAGACCTATGTGGCCTCTTATATGGAGTCGGAAGCAACCCGCGTCCGGGTTGCGGAGCATATGAGAAAGCTCCCTATGAGCTTTTTCAATTCCAAGGACCTGGCGGAGCTCACCACCAATATCATGGGGGACTGCGCCACCAGCGAGCATGTGCTGAGCCACGTTATTCCCCAGCTTTTGGCCAATGCCGTCTCCATCACCATTATCTGTGTTGCCCTGGCGATTTTTGACTGGAGGCTGGCACTCACCGTATTTTGCACGGTGCCGGTGGCATTTCTGGTGATCCTATTGAGCAGGAAGAGACAGGAGAGAATGAGCGAAAAGCACGTGGAGTCCAAGCTGAAGGCTGCGGACCAGGTGCAGGAATACCTGGAGGGTATCAAGGTAATCAAGGCCTGCGGGCTTGACGGTTCCAAATTTTCCGCACTGGACAATGCCTTTAAATTGATGAAGCAGATGGCGATGAAAATGGAATTCGGAACGGGGATTTTTGTCACGGGAGCGCAAATCATTGTACAGTCGGGAATCGGACTGACGGTCTTTGCGGGGACCTATCTCCTGACGGGAGGGCAAATTGAACTGATACCGCTGCTGATGTTTTTCCTGATTGTGGTGAGAATCTACGGCCCTATCCTCACGGAATTCACCCTTCTGCCGGAGCTTTTATATCTGCAGGTCTCCACAAGCCGTATGCGGACCCTTGTTTCAACGCCCATCATGGAAGGGGATACGGATAAGGAAATAAAGGACTACAACATCGATTTTGAAAATGTGTCCTTCAGCTATACCGGCAGGCTTTCTCCGGAAGAGACGGTGATCAAGGATGTCACCCTTTCAATTCCGGCAAAGGGGATTACCGCCCTGGTAGGTCCCTCGGGGAGCGGAAAGAGCACCCTGTCGAAACTGGTTGCGCGGTTCTGGGATGTAAACCATGGAACAGTGAAAATCGGCGGGATCGACGTCCGGACGCTGGAGCCGGAACATCTGATGAGTTATATGGCTTTCGTATTTCAGGAGGTAGTGCTGTTTAACGATACCATTTACAACAATATACGGATCGGCAATATGGAGGCTACGGAGGAACAGGTGCTGGCAGCGGCCAGGGCGGCCTGCTGCGATGAATTTGTAAACAGCCTGCCGGACGGATATCAGACCATGCTGGGGGAAAACGGAAGCACCCTTTCAGGAGGCGAAAGACAGCGAATATCCATTGCCCGGGCGCTGCTCAAAAATGCTCCCATTGTTCTGCTGGATGAAGCCACCGCTTCCCTGGACCCAGAAAATGAGGTGTTGATCCAGCGGGCCATTTCAAAGCTGATCGAGGACAAAACCGTCATCGTCATTGCCCACCGGTTGAGAACCGTGGCCGGTGCCGATAAGATCATCGTCCTTGACAAAGGCAGAGCCGTGGAGGAAGGAACCCATAAAGAATTGATGGGGAAAAAGGGCCTCTATGAAAGGCTCTATACCATTCAGCAGGAAAGCCTGGGCTGGAGTGTATAGGACCGGCCTATTCCTTCTTCTTCATGAATTCCTGCATGGCTGAAATGGAGTCGTTGCTTATGACGTGCTCAATGGCACAGGCGTCGTTTTCCGCCACGGAAGGAGACACTTTCAATATTTCCGTCAGGAACTGCCGGATGACATGATGCTTCCGTGAAGTAAATTCGGCAAGTTTATAGCCTTCAGGAGTGAGAAAAACCTCCTTGTACTTTTCATTGACAATGAGGCCTTTGTCGGACAGGGTGGACATGGCGCTGTTGGTACTGGCTTTCGTGACTCCCAGACGGCTGGCAATGTCCGATACCCGCGCGCCTGTTCCCTGCCCGGAAAGTTCATAGATTGCTTCAAGGTAATTTTCCATGGTAAATGTAAGTTTTTGCACGGATACTCCTCCCAACACTGATAGTATATCCTATTATACCGTAAAAATAAAGAGCGGGGTTGGGGGACGGTTCTCAACTTTTATTAAAAATTGCAGGGAGCGGAAGGGATATGGAACTTATGAATTCCGGATTGCGCATATCCTGCTGAAAGCCTGAGGTCTGCGGAAGACCTCGCCGGGGCTGAGGCAGGCTTTAAGACAGAACAAAAGGAGGAATTTAATTGGATCAGATAATCACAGATGGAAAAGAAAGACAGCAGCAGCTTATTTTAAACGAGAATTTATGGAAGGTCATGGTCCAGCTGTCATGGCCCGCCATTGTTGCCATGGTGTTATACGGGTTGAACGCCGTCATCGCCGGGGTGTTCGTGGGACGCTTCGTGGGAGAGACGGCTCTGGCAGGAGTTTCGGTGGCTTATCCCCTCAGCCAGTTCAGTGTGGGCATCGGTTCACTCATCGGCGTCGGTGCCGGTTCGGTGTTGAGCATTGCCATCGGCAGAAAGGATAAAATCACCCAGGAGCGATTGCTGGGGAATGTCAACTACCTTTCCCTGATCGTAACGGTTGTTTATATGGCGGTGGCACTGCCTTTTTCAACACAGCTTGTGAGGATCATGGGTGGGACGGGAGAAGCACTGGCAATGGGAGACAGCTACTTCCGGATCACCATCATCGGCGCTTTTTTCTGGGTTTATGGCCTGGCGGCAAACATGATCGTAAGGGCCGAAGGGAAAATGAAGTCGGCGGCGGTTATGATGGCAATCGGTCTTGCGGCGGACGTACTGGCCAACTATATTCTTGTGGTGCTACTGCATTTGGGGGTTGAAGGAGCGGCATGGGCCAACAACATAGGAATGCTGGTTTACACGCTGATCGGCCTGGTCTATTTCCAGGGAGGTCTTTCTTCCTTCAGGACCAGGGTTTTTTCCCTGCACAGGGATAAAGACACCGTGAAGTCCATCCTGGGGTTGGGAATGTCCTCACTGATCATGAACTTTATGAGCCTGGTCCAGGCAGTGGTGGTTTTCAACGCCCTTTCCAGGTACGGCACCGTGCTGGACATCGCTTTCTACGGTGTGCTTTTCCGCATCTTCACCTTCTTGCTCACGCCCATTTTCGGACTTATGCGGGCTTTGCAGCCGGTAATCGGCATCAATTACGGAGCAGAAAAGTATGAGCGGGTCATCAGCTCCTACAAAATATTTGCCGCGGCCGCCATGCTGCTGACATTGCCCTTCTGGGGCATTTCCATGGTATCGCCGGAGCTGGTTTTGGGACTCATGCTGCCGGACCAGTCATTTGCGGCGGATCAGATCCTGTATTCCCGCATTTACATGGCTATCTTGCCCCTGCTGTCCATCATATTTATGGCCATGACCTTTTTCCCTTCCATCGACAAGGGAAAGCCTGCTGCCGTCATCGGAATTGCAAGACAGCTGATTTTCTACGTGCCTGTCATGCTGGTATTGCCCAGAATGACAGGGGTGGCAGGTATCTACTATGGATCCTTTGCCATTGATACCATTATTGTGCTGTGGACCGTCGTCATGGTGAAAAAGGAATTCAACACGCTGAGAAAGAAAGACTTCCGGCCGGTTTTGAGTGTTTAAACCGGGAAGGGATGGCCGGGAGGGAAATATTTGCTTTGATGTTAAGAACTGTCCCATGATTTGGAGGGTGCCTTGGAGGATAAATTGTTTTACGGAAATAACATTTCTGTGCTTCGGAAGGACGGAAGCTGTACCGTATATGAAATGAAAGATACTGCGGGCAGGGGTACTATGACCCGCTACAGGGTGTTCCCGGGCATGGACCTGATATACAACGATTTTCACATGCAGAGCTGTATTTCGGAATTCCACCCCAGAGTGGAGCTGCTGGGCATTGATCACTGCAGGGAGGGGAGGATCGAATGGGAGTATGGCAGCGGCGCCTATACGTATATGCAGGAAGGGGATTTGCAGATCAATACCAGGGAAAACCACTGCAGGGCCTTTGGCTTTCCCCTGTGCCATTATCACGGGATCACCGTTGCGGTGTATCTGGAGGAAGCACTTGAAAACCTGCCCACGGTGCTGGGGGGATTTGAGGTGGACTTGTACGCCCTCCGGGAAAAGTTCTGTACCGGTGAGAAACCTTTTATTATGCGGGCAGACAGCTCCATACAGCACGTTTTTTCAGCGCTTTATGCAGTATCCGGCAGGACCAGGGAGAGTTATTTCAAGCTTAAGGTCCTGGAATTGCTGCTGCTGTTAAGCGATACGGATGTCCCGGAAAAGAGGGAGGAACGTCCCTATTTTCCCAGGAAGCAGGTGGAGACGGTAAAGTCGGTGATGAAACACCTCACTGCAAATCTGGACAAACACTTTACCCTGGAAGAATTGTCTTCAAAGTTCAATATATCCCTCACCTCCCTGAAGCTTTGCTTCAAAGGGGTGTACGGAGAATCGGTCTATTCCTATATGCGTTCCTACCGCATCCAGACAGCCGCCCTGATGCTGCGCAAAAGCAATGAGAATATTACGGCTGTTGCAGGAAAGGTAGGCTACCACAATCCAAGCAAATTTGCCGCTGCTTTTAAAGAAATCATGGGGACGACGCCTGCCGCTTATCAAAAAAATTCTGTTTGAAGGGAGCAGGTGAAGCTAATATTTGATGTTGACAGAGATTGGAAGTATTGCTAAAATGTTAGAATATACTAACAAATACAGGGGAATGAAGATGGAAAGTACTGATCTTCAGCCTTTTAGTTGCTTTACTGATGGTAAAGCTTTTTTTCTGGAGGCTGAATGAGAAAGATTATCATTTTCATTTAAACAAAAGCTTATTTAGGGGGTATTCCATGCAAAAAAGAATTAGAAATTTGAACAAGGGAATTGCGCTGTGGCTGGCAGTGGCTATAACGCTGTTTGGTTTTACGGCTCCATCCGTGGAAGCGGCCGGTTATGCCTACAATGACGGCACATACACGGGCACCGGCACCGGCCGGGGAGGAGCGCTGTCGGCGGAAGTCACTGTTGAAAACGGCAGGATTACCGAGATTGAGGTTGGCAGCAACAATGAAACGCCGTCTTACCTGGAGACGGCAAAGGGAGTCATCAACAGGATTATCGCAAAGCAGGGCACGGCGGTCGATACGGTTTCCGGTGCTACTTTGAGCAGCAGGGCGATTATTGAAGCGACGGAAGCCGCGCTGGCACAGGCCAATGCCGGTGTTTTCGATTCCGGCGCTGGAACGGAGGAAGCTCCCTTTGTGATCGCCAGCCCGGCGCAATTGCAGGCGTTCCGCAATTCCGTCAACCAGGGCGAGACTTACACCGGTCAATTTGTTGTTCTGAACAGCAATATTGACATCAGCGGAAACGAATGGGAGCCCATCAACAATTTCGCCGGCACCTTTGACGGTGCGGGTCATAGAATCAGCGGGCTGACCATCGGTTTACCGGAAGCTGCGGCGGACTGCCAGAACGCAGGCCTGTTTGCATCCCTTGGGGCAACAGCCGTGGTGAAAAATCTGGGAGTCACCGGCGTGAGGATTTACATAACCAATGCGGCCGCTTCGACATATGCCGGGGGTCTGGCGGCGAAAACGGCTAACGGTACGTCGGCCGGCGGAACGGTGATAGACAATTGCTATGTGACCGGAACGGCGCTCAGTTCCGAAACAACATCGGGCAGAATCAGCTATGCCGGCGGATTGGTTGCATCTATCGGCCAATACGGCAGTGTGACCAACTGCTGGAC
>JAFADI010000250.1 GCA_023424965.1 Bacillota bacterium | reverse complement strand
AAACGATGCTTGTGAATACGAAGAATTATTTGCCCGGATGGGATAGATAGGTGGAGATGGATGGTACGTCGGGTGAATAACTATTGCATTTATCCCAATAACTATATAGTATGGAGAATGGATTAATTCCTAAACTTGACTGACTGGGAGAAAGTGCGTATGAATCTTTTTCTGGCCCCGCTTCAGGGTATGACCACGGCATATTACAGAAATGCGTTTGCAAGAATTTTCGGCGGCATCGATGCCTATTATGCGCCATTTATTGCGACTACCGACATAAAGAAATCAAGTCCTTTATTATTTAGGGATCTTCTTCCTGAACGCAATGATGCTGCGGTTAAGGTCGTTCCCCAGCTTCTCGGCAATAACGGGACGGATTTCAGGCTTTATTCTTCCGTCATCGCCGGCATGGGCTACGACGAAATAAACTGGAACATCGGCTGCCCTTCTTCCACAGTAATAAAAAAGAAAAAAGGTTCCGGTATCCTGCCCTATGCAGATATGGTAAAAAACTTTCTCGACCTTGCCTGTGCCGACAGTTCTTTTACGCTAACGGTAAAGATGCGGCTGGGATTGATGGATGCAGAAGAGGGACTGCGCGTAATGCAGGTGCTTAACGAATATCCTCTGGGCGGGGTAATTATTCATGCCCGCACCGGGATACAGATGTACACCGGGAAGGTTGACCTGGATGCATTTGACGCCCTTGCTTCCGCCTGCAGACATGAAGTGACCTATAATGGCGATATCTTCACCTATGCCGACTTTCAGCGTGTCAGCGCCCGTTTTCCTTCCATAAAAAACTTCATGCTGGGAAGAGGGGCTCTTAACGATCCATTCCTGCCCTCCGCCATCAAGGGGAAAATCATTCCGTCCGCCAATAAAATGGGCATGCTCCGGCAGCTTCATGACGAGGTCTTCCATTATTACAAAAATGTCCTTTCCGGAGAAACGCATCTGTGCGACAAGATGAAGGAGTTCTGGGTGTACATGTCGGTCCACACCGACAGGGACGGCAAGCTCATGAAAAAGATAAGAAAATGCCATACCGCTGCCGATTATCTGGAAGCGGTGAATCCCATCCTCCACTCTTCTTCCGCATGGAGTGATTCGCCTTTGCGGTAACCGCATTTACCGGGGTGGAGGGTACTCCTTTCAAAGCTTAATACCCAAAGGCATTATTTATGGAGAAAAGGCTTCACTCTATGAGGAATACTTCCAGGCAGTAAAGGAATGGGAAACAGACTGGAATGACCCGTGAGTAAGGACCTCTCACTTTCGTGCCAATGCTCTTTTGTTCTCAACTGCATGTGGTGCTTTGAAGGCTTTTTGGAATAAACAATGCCTATTTAGCATAGTGCCATTAAATCAACATTTCACTCCTTGCAGCACCTCTTTTTTCCCTCCACACCCGGGGTGCCGCTTTAGTGCAAAACCAGCCACCAGGAGGGCATTTCTTACAGCACTGGCTACTGTAAAAGTAGAACAAGTACCTCCGGTTTTTGTTTTTTCTCCGATTGCCATGAGCAATTCAGGCCGCCATATGGAAGGATTTTTTTTGGGCCCGTGCCCGTCAAGGAACCAGACGTCGCAGGGCTTTCCCAAAGCTGTCACCATTTCAAGGGCTTCTCCTATCCAGAGGTTTACCTCAAGCATTCCAAAGGGCTGTTGTATTTTCATTGAATGCCAGCCGGCCACGGTGATGTCGATGCTCCGGTATGCCTCCACCAGTGTGTCGATGCCCTCGCCCACCCGGTCTCTAAATGCGTCCAGGATATGGAGCATCCGCTCAGGACTCAAAGGATACAGCTCCACTGAATTATATTCGATGAATATATTTTCCAAACCGCTTTTCTCCAGGAATTCCATGAGGGAAACGACCACCCGCCCGGCACCAAAACCCGTTTCGCCGATGATGAAAGGAGCTTTTGCTTCTATCGCCCCGGTAATCCGCTCCAGTAGATCGTTATTCCTGAAATAGATCTGCTGCGCTTCGTCCAGCGCATTCACCACGTCAAAATAACGGTCGTCAAATTGTTCATTGATAAGATATGAGGGTATCAACATAGGTCACACTTCTCCTGTCAGTCATATAATTGTTTACTCCGGATGAAACTCCGTCCTTGCCATGATTATTTCACATTCCGTGAAAAAAAGAAAGGACAGACGGCAGGGTTGTGTGTAACACTTTTTTAAGTGCCTTTCCTCAAAATAAAAGCAGGATGGAACAGGGCTGTTCCATCCTGCTTTTTCTGTGATTCCAAAAGTCTAATAAACTTCAACCTCGGCAAACTGCATCCTGTACAGGTTCCCATCATTGGGGTTCTGTCTCAGACTGGTGCCGTTCACCTTCACATATCTCGCATTTGTTGCATTGAAGCCAAAGCTCTGAACCGAACCTGCCGGTAAGGCATACCCTGTTTTTGTCACAACCGTCGACCAGTTGAGGTTGTCTGTAGACACCTGTATGGTGAAGTCTACCGGAAAACCATAGCCTGTATTCGGGCTGTCGTTCCTCGGATAAAGGTCAACCCTGCTGATGGAGCTTACAGAACCAAGGTCCACCTGGACCCATTCCGTATGGTTGCTTGATGTGCTGTTAGCACTGGTCCAGCCCATGGCTCCGGCAACGGATGAACGTTGTCCGTCTACGACTGACGTGGTCTTCCAACTGGCATCATTGATTGTACTTGAGGCGGTAACGCTCTTGTTCAAAGCCTTGTTCGTCTCCCCTGCCGGTTTGTAGAATCCTGCTTTGGGGACATTGGCGATGGGATCGCCGAAGGTTGCATTATTGAAGGTAACGGTTCCCGTTTTGTTCGTCTGGTATATGAAGGAGCCGTTGGCGCCATAGGCAATATCGCAGGCTCCAGGCAGGGTGAAGGAACCGTTTTCATTTGCGCACCATGTATATCCCGTCGGTCCGCTGATCCTGTAGTAACCGGATTTCACCGTATTGGGTATGGGATCGCCTCCAAAGGTGGCAGTGTTAAAGGTTACTCTTCCGCTCTTGCCGTACATGTAGTAGTAGCTGCCGTTGGCGCCGTAAGCCACATCGCTGGTTGCGGGCAAGGTGAAGGAACCTCCTTCACTTGCACACCATGTGTATCCCTCCGGTCCGTCGAAGAGATCCACATTGTATGCCATGGTGAGCTTGCCGCCCGCATTGTTGGCTGCCGTAATGGGACCAAAGGCCGCACACCCGATAACCTTTGCGGAAGTTATTCCCGCAGCGGCGGAAACAATATTCCTGCCTGCGTTTGAGTTGCAGTCTGTGACACCTGCCACAACAGTCGTTCCTGCGTCAAATTTAATGCTTGTGTTTCCGGGGCGCAAAGTTGAGCTTCCGTTGACGATATTTACCGTTCCCCCCCTGTTCCAGATATAACTGTCATCCAGTCCGTCGTTCGACCCGTCCAGGCAGTTTGCATTATAGCCGAAAACATTGATTGTTCCGCTAAATGTGCTTTCAGTCCAGCTTCCGCCCCAGGAGCAGCTCAATCCCAATATGCTGATGTTGTCTCCCGCCTGGGCTTCAAAGCCCTGGCTCTGGTCCGTTATGCTCTGAATGAGCTTGAGGTTGTTCGGTCCTCCGCCGTTGTTTACAAACTTAAGCCCTGCATTTGTATCTCCCTTGGGGCAGAATACAAAGTTCTGCAATCCCACAACCCCCGTTGAATTTGCAAATACAAAGGGCCTGCCAACGGTTGAAATCGTTCCGCCGCCGCTCTCCGCAAAGGGCCTGTTGTTGCCGCCGGGATAGGCCGTTGCCGTGGATTCTGCCGCATCTCCCGTCCATGCAAACATGTTGTTTTCAAGCTTTCCATTTTGTGAACCTCCACCGATATAAATACCGTAGTCTCTTGGATTCCCCCAGACTCCCGACACTTCGAAGTTGTCACACCTGTTGGTGTAAAGGTCCACACCTCTCCAGGCATTTCCTACGGAGACATTCCTTATGTAAATCCCCGAACCGTTGCCCCGGATTGCCGGCGAATACTGGATGGACCTGCTTGTCCCGATGTTTGGGTAATAGAAATTGATGCCGAAGATTCCACTGTTTGCGTTCATGGTTACGCAGGCTGTTCCGTCGGGGCTGCCTTGACCGCTTGTCGCAAACAGAGTTGAACCCCTGTTGTCCCCACAGCCGACAGACTCGCCCACACCTCTCAAGTGAACATTGGAAGGAATGGTTAAAGTCGTAACCTTCCAGTAGCCCGCCGGTACGAATACCGTACCTCCCCCCGCTGAAGCAGCCGCATTTAATGCATTCTGGACGGCGGTGGTACAGTCTGCGCTTCCGCCTTGCACCGCCCCATAGGAAGCAATGTTGTAGAAATTTCCCGGATTTGCAGGCTTCCTTAGAGGTATCACGGTATATGCCGTCTGCAAATTCGGCATCTGCGGCAGATTCAAAGAGGTGTCGTCCACGTTGACCGTGCCTGTCGTGTTGTTTGAAATCGTTCTTGTTCCGGTCCAGGTGTTGCCCAGAATGGAAGCTCCCTTGATCGTTGACCCAAGGTAAATGTGTGTGCCCGTCTGGTTGAAACGGGAGTCAAGGACCTGGAGGCTCTTGCCACTTGCCCTGATTGCCTGGGAAGACCATCCGTTGAAATTCATCTGGCTCAGGTTCAGCCTGGCCCCATCGTGTCCATAAACACACGCTTCCGGTGATCCGCCGATGGTGACTCCGATGATGTCCACCTGGGACAGGTTCGGTATTTCAATGCCATAATGCCCGGCCCCCGGCAGCACGCTGATATTTCCGCCGATAAACTGCTGGGCCACACCGCCGTCAATGTTATTTGACCCGTTAATGTAAACACCCTTATTTACATTGGTCATGGTTGAATTGTAATAGTAGCACCAGCCGCCGTTGCCGTATATGCCGATGTTTGCGTCTTCAATGACCGTATTGTAGGACATGAACCCGTCTACATGGGCATAGGTATACATCGCCGTAAGGTTGGCCCGCATGTAGTTTTTCAGCGTGGTCTGATCGGCGCTTGCCGCCGGAGCACCGGCCAGTCCCGAATTGATCCAGTATTTTGAGGAGGCGTAGAAGTTGGTGCTTGCCGCAAAATTGTAGCAGGTAGTGATTTCATACCCATATTTGAGGAAGGTTCCGTATACATTCAGCAACCTGGGCTCTTGCGATGCACCTCCTGTCGTTCCTGTAATCATCCCCTTGTAGGAGTTGTAGAAGGTTACGTTTTGAACACTGAACCCATGATGGTTCCTGTCGTCGGAATCAAAGGCACCGTCACTGACGGTCCATGGGTACGCATGCACCGAACTGAAGCTCTGTTCCGGGTACCAAATACCCAGGTCCTTCAACCCCGCGTTGGAGCAAACCCGGATAAAGCTCGTCCCTCCTTCGTTGTCCTTGTTGGCATAGGGCATGAGAATAGTGCCGGCCGCCGTAGGATTGGAATCGGGGTTTCTCCATTCTCCTCTTAAGGTAACCTTTCTTTTTAAAAGCAAGGTCCCGTTGAACTTGTATCTTCCCGCCGGAACATAGACAATGCCTCCATTATTGCTGTAAGCCTCATCGATGGCATTCTGGAATGCGGTTGTGCAGTCATTGTTTCCGGTATTGTCAGCTCCGAAATCCAGTACATTTTCGGTATAAACAACCACATCCTCCTGTGCAAGGGTCGGGTTTGCATTGACCGACGGTGAATATGCCGCATAGCTTATGCCGGGGGAAAAAGCAAACAAACTTAAAAGAACAGAGAATACAACTACCCATAACAACACTTTTTCAGATCCTTTTTTTAACATTCAATTAACCCTCCTTATTCTTTACACATTGAATCCCCTCAGAAAACCACCTGTTTTCTGAGCATAGCAAACACAGGCTTTAATGGCCGCTCCACCCCTCCTTCTCCTTTAAATTCCCTTTATCTATTCTAATGGGTCTGTGCCCGATAGCTATGCCAAATCCCGCAGAAATTGAAACCGGAGTTCTCCCTTGATGTAAAACCTCACAAAGCTCCACTCTCCGCATTTCGTGATATCCGGAGCATCTTCCCGGTCCGCAAAATTCTTGACCCCTTCAAACTGTGCCGGACTCGTCAAATGCCGGTCGCCATCCATATGATGATGAGGTCCGTAAATGTTATATGTATTGGGGATGAGTAAAACGTCTATCCGGTGTTGTCCCCGGCATAGCAGCCCATGGAAGGCCACCGTCCATTCGGGCCCCCAACACCAGCCCAGATCATTGCCGTCCAGATAAACCCGAAGTGCGTCTGCCTTCAAGTCACTAAATACAATGCGGAAATTTTCAATGTCCTCCTCAAGTGTGATCTCCTTGGATGCTTTAACCGGTTTTTCACAAAACGGAAATCCCGCCCCTATAAAGTCATCGCAGCGGATGCGGGATATGGGCCTTATGACAAAGGGTCCCTCCGTCCTGACCTGCTTCTCGTCCCTGTCAGCATATGGAGACCGGCTGCAGACGGCAAAAGACCCCCGCAGGAAAACATACGGGTCGTTTTCTCCGCCCCGGACGGTTCTAATCTCGAGTAAATGCTCGCCTTTTCCACGCAATAGCGCCTCCGGTACCTGGAAGATGTGCCTGTCATCCCGCCATTCACCTTCCAGTGGCTTCCCGTCCACCAATGCTTTTTCAACCCTGTCCATGCAAACCAGGGTCAAAGCTCCCAGTTCATGGCCGTCTTCAATTGTTATCCGTGAAGTCAAAATTCCCGGTTCCGGTTTGGAAAATTCCATCAATTGCTGGTTCTCTTCCGGCGCTTCCGCTTCCCAGGGCGTCTGCTTCACCTCCATCCAGCTTCCCGCCTCAGGCTTTTTCCAATCTGCGCTGTTCGGGCGGCCGTCAAAAGAAATTTCCCAGGTTTCATGGTTATAGAGCTTGACTCCCGATTCCGATGCCGCCACCAGGATATTTACACCTTTGGGATTCAGCCGACAGCCTTCGGAAATCAGCACCCTGCGGTAACTTCTTTTGCCGATTTTCAGGCAGCCCCTGCCCACTTCACCGGACTCTTCAACGGCTCTTTCCTCGGTAAATTCATACCGTATCCCCACCTGGTGGCACCCTTCAACCAGGGCGAGAAACTTGTTGCTGATGGTGCAGCTTTTTGTCACGGGAAGGTTTGTTCCGTTGTGCTCATTCATCTGCATTGCCTCATGGGGCTCAAATTCCGCCATTACCCCCCGGGTCGGAGTTATGATGAGCAGCTCTGCTTCCCCCGTTAAATCAGGCAGCAGTCCGGCCTTTTCATGCACTTCCTTTAAAACCGCCGGGAATGCTTCTTTCCAGGTGATATGACATGGCAGGGACGGAGGCCAGTCCTTAATTGCTTTTGTATCCAGCCGCAGCTGGTTCAAGTGGATGCCAAAGGTATCCAGACCGTGACCTGCAAGCCAGAGCATATAGTTTACAAAATCCTCCGGCGTAGACCCCCAGCCTGCCCCTCCCATTGCCTCAACAAGACAGGCACCGTCCCCAAACTGCGCTGAAACAGAGTGTGCAATGCGCGGATAGTAATTGTTTCCGGGGTACCTTTCAAGGGCATCTACCGCCGGCACGCCCACATTCTCCAGAACCCGGAAGCATGAACCGCTGTAGCAAAGCTGAAAAAACGGGTTTTCCTCCGCTTTCAGATGGGCAGTGAACTTCTTCCCGTTTGCCCTGCACCAATTTGAAACGGGTAAGTAGAAACCCTCCACAAGAGCATCCGTCAGCAGCTCCCAGTACTTTACCCGCACCTCTTGATATCCTGTTCCCTCAATAAACAGAAGCGGCAGCAGCGGAATCAAATCCTGCCCATACCACTGGCTGTACTGCTCTGCCAACCGGTCTGTCCAGGGTATGCCCCCTGAAGTGACGGAGATACTGTGGCCGTCCAGAAATGCCACCTCGTCGCTGAAAAATCCTTCAATATAGTCAAACGCTTCGGAGCAAAGACTTTCCTTATAGCGCTCATGGGTTATTGAGATAAAGTGCCGGGTCGCCTCCGGGTCCAGCGAGCTTACCGCATTTTTGGACTTGAAAACAACATGGGCATTAGACATTTCAAGCCACTGGCACTGCAATTCCGGATGGTTCTTGAGTACTCTTCCTCCTGCGGTCCCGGACGGCCAGCCGTTTTCGTCATAAACCCAGAACTTCATCCCTTCAGCTTTTGCATACAGGATGAGTTCCGACAATATCCTCAGGTATTCATCGCCAAGATATTCGGGTTCGTCGGGATAATTGCGGGGGTGGAACACCACACCGGTAAAACCCGAAGACTTCAATTCAAGCAATTGCCTTTTGAGTTTTGAAATACCAAGCTTATCGTTAATTGCCCAAAAGCTGTAAAAATTCAAGGGTTTCATGCCCTCTTCCTCCTCTCTTGCGTAACCCGCCCAAAAGCTTTATCCTTTTACGGCCCCCGCTGTAATTCCACTGATGATAAATCTTTGTGCAAACAGGTAGATCAGAAGCATCGGCCCCACAATCATGCACACCCCTGTGAAAATCAGTGACCAGTCATTGAAATACATGCCCCGGAAGGAATTAAGCTGTACCGTCAATGTCATGCTTGAGCCCTTTTGCAGGTACAGCATGGGGGCCAGGAAATCATTCCAGATATAAAACAGGTTTAAAACCACCACGGTGGACAGCGCAGGTTTCATAAGCGGAAATACAATCCTGTAGAATGTACCGTACAGGCTGCACCCATCGATTCTTGCAGCTTCTTCAAGCTCTTTCGGAACGGTTTTCACAAATCCCGTGAGTAAAAAAACCGAAAAGGGAGACAGGAATGCCAGATAAAAGCAGATCATGCCGGTAAAGGTACTGATCAGCCTGGTTGCCTGCAGAACCTTGTACAACGGGATCATTGTCATTTGAAAAGGTACGATCAGGCCTGCCAGAAAAAACATATAGATGCCGTTATAAAAGCGGTTGTTCTTTCTTGCAATGGCATAGGCCGACATCGACGACAGGATGATTAAAATCCCTACGGCTAAAAAAGCGATGGTCGCCGTGTTGAACAATGACCGGATGTAGTGCATGGTGTTGAAGGCGGTGATAAAATACTCAAAGGTTATGCTTTTGGGTAGGCCAAAGGGATTTATCGCCAGCTCCTTTTTGGTTTTTACTGCAGAAAAAATCACCACCAGGATAGGATATAAATGAATCAATGCCATCACCCAAACGGCCAGTGATAAAAGCTTTATTCCCACTCCGCCTGTTTGTTTCATTATATATCCACCTCCCTTTTCCTGAGGACAGGTACCACGATCGCCGTAAGCAGCATAATCCCCAGGAACAGCACAACAGACATGGCGGTTCCGTAGCCCCACCGGTTTCCCGAACCGAAGCCCAGGGTGTATATCATGGTAGCAACCGAATTGGTCGCATAGCCGGGGCCCCCGTTCGTCAAAGCATAAATCTGGTCGAACAATTTCAGGCACCCGATCAATGAAAGCATTATATTTATTGTGAATGATGGTGCAATCAGCGGAAAGGTAATGTGAGTAAATTTGGAAAATCCTCCTGCACCGTCAATGTTTGCAGATTCGTACATATCCTTTGGAATTGCTTGAAGTCCTGCGATATAAATAACCATGGAGTATCCCATGCATTGCCAGATGGTCAGGACAATGATCATCCATCTTCCCAGCACAGGGTTCCCCAGCCAGTTCGCTTTTAGAAAGCCCAGATGCACCGCATCCAGCAGATTATTGAGAATTCCGATGTTCGGTTCCAGTATGAAGCCCCACACATACCCCAGCAGCAGCGCACTAAATATGTAAGGCATAAAGAAAATTGTCCGCAAATAGCTGACACCAATGACTTTTTGAACTAAGACCACGCCTAAAATCAGGCCCAAAAGATTTTGAAGCGTTGTGATGCATACCGCATACATCGCAGTATTGCCAAAGGAAGTCAGGATCATCGTATCCTGAATCATCTCCTTAAAGTTGTCAAGGCCGATAAAATTGCTGGTAACGCCGTCCCAATCGGTGAATGAATACATAAAGGTGCTGATGGACGGCAGTATAAAGAATATCAGATAAAATGCAAGCACCGGTATTACAAACGTAAGCCATACCAATTCGGTTTGCAGCTTGTTATTTCCTGTACGCATGTCTAAAACCCCTTTTTGATAAATAGCCGGCATAAAATCATGCCGGCTATTTATCACGTTATTGTGACCCCTGGTATTTATTTTACTTCTTAAGCGCCTTTGCATTCGCTGCATCAAAATCTGCTATAAACTTATCGATGGTTGTTCCCTTTGCCAGAAGACTTTGCATCTGTACGTCAATCTTGAATGAGGTAGCCGCCGGGAAATATAATCCGTTACAGCCCCACCATACCGGCTGCACATTCCCGTCGGACATCGCCTTGGCCACATCCTGGAGGAAAGCCACGGAAGGCTTGACTTTGGTGTTTGTTGCAATACCGTTCAGGTCTGCCATAACACCCGCCTGGTTTTCCGCCGACAGATAAACGTCAAGCGCTTTCTTCGCTGCATCAAGGTTTGCACTGGCCGAGTTAACGCAGATACCCTCGTTGGCATTTGTGGCAACCTGGGTCTTCTCACCGGCTGCATTTAAAGGGAGAGCAAAAAAGCCCACATCTCCGCCCGCATCCTGGACTGCCTTCAATTGCCACGTTCCGTTAATCAGCATCGCAGCTTTGCCCGTTCCAACCATCTGGCTCGCGACGTTGATATCGGTGCCGAGGAAATTATCCTGGAAATAGCCTTTGTCTGCCCAGTCAGCCTGTACGGAAAGAGCCCTGGTTACGTCTTCCTTGATATCGGCATACTTCATTGAGCCGTCCGCAAGCTTGTTTCTGATGGTGTCGTCTTTGCCGTCAACATATTGTCCAAATGCGATAAAGTTGATGATCTGCGTTGTCCATGCATCTTTGGCGCCTGACGCTATCGGTGCAATTTTAGCTGCCTTCAGCTTATCACAGGCGGCTGTGAACTCGGTGATGTTTGTGGGTACTGCAATCCCGCTGTCACCGAATACTTTCTTGTTATAAAGGACCCCTAACACATTTGTGGATACAGGTGCATAGTAAAGCTTTCCGTTTACTTTCACACTGTCCAATACGGAAGGGATATACTCAGCGATTGAGCTCAACCCGGAAATATCCGCAAATGTATCCGCATTCAGTTGGACCTTTTCCGCCGCAGCCATCAAATCCGGCGCAATGCCGTGAACCTTTACCAGATCAGCCATGTCGCTTGAAGCCATGTGAGTCTTGAAAACGGCAGCATACTGGTCTGTCGGTATGTTCTGCATATCAATGGTAACATTGTGCTTCTCCTTCATGTCCTTGATCCATGCATCCGTAGATTTTGTCCTGTCGGAATAATCCCACGTCATGTATTTCAAAGTTACTGCCGTTGTTGCCTTTTGCGGACTGGGCTGGGTACTGTCCTCCTTTGCCGGTGTGCCTGTTTCTGAGCCTGTGCTTGTGGCAGGTGCGCTTGTACCGCAGCCTGCCAGTGCGGAAACCAGCATGACGGCAGCCAGGACCAAAACCAATAATTTTTTCATTTTTTCCCCTCCTGTTAAATATGGTGTCAGTTGCTCTATGCATTCATTATAGGACACGGGTTTTTGAAAAAAAATGAACTTCCTCTACTGATTTAACTACACTTTTTTTACCTGGAGGACGGATCCGTCATGGGAGCATTCCATTTCCTCAATTGCATTTCAGGCTGAAGCTGTAACGGATTGATGCCTTGAGGTCACAGCTGAAGCTTAAGCTGCCTGCCCCATCCGAAGTAAGCCTGTCGGTTGGTGTGCCATCGGCATATAAAATGTAGGAGGAATGCGGCAACAGTTGTGATACGGTATGCGTTACGGTTATATCTGCGCTGCTCGTCTCCGTCCACACCTCGGAATCCGGCCTCCAGTTTGTAAAATCCATGTTCAGTAGTGCACTGTTGGAGCGCGTCAAAGACATGGATTTATTTTTCTGGCCTCCGTAGAAATAAGAAATCTGATCCGGACCGTCCGGATGGACGCCAAATGCTTTGCCGTCATTGACCGTAAAGCCGTTTACACTTATGCCGTAATTGTTTTGGGAAAACAAACGAATGACATATTGCTGTCCCCGCAAAGGATATTTCAAGACCGTGCCGTTTAGTTCCGGTGTTATGTGGGGTTCAAGACGGAGCCTGTTGTAATGGGGTTGGACCCCGTAAATACTGCTGTATAGCCCTGCGATCGTCATATAGTTGTTGGCCAGTATGTCCCCGCCCGTCGCTGTCTGGCTCTCCCTAAAATACCGTTGGGCGACGAGGCCGTCTGACGCATATTTGTCAATTACATTTTTGACATATTGAACTGCGAGGCCGGTGTCATACTTGACATAGCTTCTCAGCCCCAGCTCATTCCACCCGAGAAAAATGTCTCCATTTTCATACTCCGGGAAATGATCGCTTATGTATTCTCCCGGAGCGAAGGAAGTAAGGCATAAAGGCCACGAAAACAATTTCTCAGCCCTCATGTCCGCTTCTACTTCATTTAAAATTGCGTTTATTCTGGCCTGATCGTCGCATACGCCATAACCGATAGCGGCGAACTGAACCGGCATCACCGTGTTCTGTCCATGAACCGAATTGTCCGCATCACGCCAGTAGATGTACAGGCTGTTCTCCGGGTCCCAAAAGCCCCCCTGCTCAAGGGTCCTGTTGAAGCAGGCCTTAAGCTTTTCGGCTTTTGCGCGGTAGGTCCCGGCACGGGTACCGTCTCCCAACACCTCTTCAATATCCGCCCAAAGACTCAGTGCCCCGTACATTTCCGCATTCACCAGCGCATTTTTATAAGCCGCCCATGCCACATCAATCCAGTCGCTGGATTTTCCATCGCGGGCAAAGCTGTTTTCCATTTCCATAAGGCCGTCTCCATCCACATCCCGCGCCAGCATATAGTCCAAAACGCGTTCGCAGGTCCCCTTCTGGGAATAGGCCCAGCTTGTATCTGCGGTGAGATTGAAAATATCAGACACCACAATAACATAGCCCGGCTGGCTGTCCAGCAAGGTCCCCCACTGCGCCTCATAGAAGCCGTCTTTTGTGTATGTTCCCGGCTGTGCATCCTCATTTGTTCCCTTAAACCGGGACAACACCCTGCCGTCTTCCAGAACTGCGTGGTCCTTATAAAAACTGTATGAATTCTTTACTCCATCCGTATAATCACAGTCCGCAACGGCTGCCGCAACTTTGCCCAGGAAGGGCTCATGCAGGCAAACATAGCCTGACATCCATCCGTTCAATCCCGCATGCCGGCTGTCAATGACCCCGTAGCGGGCAATGGTGTTGCTCATTTCTCTGACGGCTGCGCCGTCCAATCCCTTTAATGTTCCGATGTCATATACCCGACTGTAGTCGAAAGAAGATATGTCGTAATTGCAGCTTATGATGCCTGCGCTTACATGAAAATCCTTCCAGACATCCTCGGCATTGTCTCTAAAATTTTCCAGGTTGTATCTGCTTTTCATCTTTTCATCCGCTGCTTCATTGCAGAAGGTCAGCCTGCCATCGGCCTGCCGGGTAAACCGGTTTGCCACGCAGACATTGATGTCCGCAGAGGGGGCGATCCGCATGCAGCTGTCACTTTTCCCATCCCAAAAGGTAACCGTGCCTGAATGGGTTCCCAATGTTCTCCAATCCGAGTCCAGCAGTCTCATCCATGCAACACCGCCGTGGTCGAGCAAGGCCCCTGTCCAGGTGTTTATATCTGCAAAATCCCAGACGGGAAAACCGGTATCTGACAGGATGCCGCCCTGCTGGTAGTTACGGCTGATATTCCAGGAAATAGAGTCCCGGTTTGCCGTAAACGTCCACGTTTCCACGAGGGTGATTTCACCGCCATACCGGATATTGCTGATGGTGGCAGCATTGGATTTCACACGGACAGTGGGACTGGCAGCAAGCGCCCTGGTCGTATGCCATACCTTGTCTGCCGTCCTGACGGCACAATAGGCTCCCGCCGGGGACAACACCTGCCTGCCTTTGACCCAGGCCTCGCCCACAACGCACTTGCCGTTATAATTTACTGTCAATGCCGTCCGACCCTTGCCGTCACTTATGGTTAATAGCTGGTTTACCCTGTCATTTCTAATCATGCCTGTACCCGTAATATCCATATAAGCTCCTCTAAAAGACATCCTTGACCTCTGGTCAAAAATTTCTTTATTTCTCCTCCCGATCAAATATCGTGCAGCTTGATTTATGGATTCATTATAGGCTACAGGCTTTTGAAAAAAAATGAACTTGCTTTACCAATCCAGCTATACTTTTTTTACCTCTATCGATTTTTCTTTCTGAATTGCGAAGGTGTGCAGTGATAATATTCTTTGAATTTTTTAAAGAAATAGTTTACATTTTCATAGCCGATCATTTCAGAAATGTCATCCATTTTCAGCGTCCCATCCTTCAAGAGCTCCACGGCGGAATTCATTCTTATCCTGCTGACATAATCGTTGAAATTCTGACCGGTTTCGCTCTTAAATATTCTTGAAAGATAGGCGGGATTCATAAAAAACATTTCTCCCATGCTGTTTAAATTGATATCTTCATTATAGTGTCCGTTCACATACTCGACAATCTCATTAATAATCCTTTTCGGCCCCGTCTGTTTATATCCCGCAATCCAATCGGTCACTTTTGCAACCGCGGCCTTAAACCAATCCTGTAGTTCACGGGATGTAAAAAACTCATTCATGATCTTTTCCGTCAAATTGCGGTCCAGGGTTATTTCTTCCACCGTTCCCCCGTATCTTTTCAGGAGCCTGTTCATGCCGACCGTCAATTCCAGCAGTGTGCTGCGGATGCTTTGAGGGTTTACACCCCTGTTTGCATCAATCTGGTGGAACAATTCCTCCACCAGGTGGTCTGCCTGTGCTTTGTAACCATTTTCGATGTAATGCAGCAACACCTTTTCTTTGTCTTCCGCGCAGACCAAAGGATTGTTGCGGCCGCTGACCTCGTCAAAATGGAGGATCCTGCTGCCGTGAAGGATTCCTGCCACCTGCAGGGCTTCAACAGCCTGACTGTAGGATTTGTATACCTCCTTCATCTGCGTGCACACTCTTCCGATTCCTATGTAGAGATCGTATTCAATTAATTCCCCGACTTTTTCGACGATCTGATGGCCCATTGAAACGATGTTCTCAAGAACCGCACTCTCTTCTTCTGAATTGAGCCCGAGGATTAATACGGCCTCATCCTGCCGCATGCTGTTCCGGAACAAAACTGCTCCGGCGCTGTCTCCTGCCAGCTCCGAGACCACGTTGGCCAATGCGAAGCTGGCCAGGTCAAAATCATTGCCATATTTCAAAGAGGCCACCTCTTCAAAATTGGCGGCTCTGAACGCCAGCACCACCATCCTCCGCCATTGGAAATTCAGCCCCAGCTTCGCCATCGCCTCCTCGATATCCTCATCGCCCATGCTTGCGCTTAAGCCTAAAACCAGATGCGTCAGTACCTTTTCTTTGACCACCAGGGTGCTTTTATTTAAATCTACTTTTAGATGCACAAGACGGTTTCTTTCCTCTTCTTCTTCGTTAATTTTTGCGATTGCCTTTTTCAGCGTGCTCTCAAGGGCATCTTCCTCGATGGGCTTTAAAATATAGTCAAAGGCACAAAAGGTTATGGCTTTTTTGGCATATTCGAACTCCGAATACCCGCTGATAACAATGATGACAACCTCAGGGTACTTGTTGTGGATGTATTCCATCAAAGCGATGCCATCGACTTTGGGCATCCGGATGTCGGTAATCACAAGGTCCGGATGGCAGGCTTCAATGATCTCAACCGCTTCCGAGCCATTGGCGGCTTCGCCGATGATCTCCAGGCCCAGCGACTCCCAGTCTATTTGTACCCTGAGACCTAATCTTATCCATTCCTCGTCATCTACGATTAAAACTTTCAGCATACACTTAATTCTCCTCTGCTAACCTTCTCGCAGGTATTCTGACGGTAACCCTCGTCCACTCGCCTTCCACGCTCTTTATGTCCAGTCCGTAATCCGGTCCGTAAAATAGTTTTAGCCTCTGGTCTATGTTCCTCACACCTACACTGTGGTGCCCGTTTGTACCCAAAACCTCCGCTTTGCCTTCCGCCCTCTCTGCCACAGGCTTCAAAAGTCCGTCAATATGATTTCCCGGCATGCCCTTGCCATTGTCCAGAATGCTGATATGGATTTCATTCTCAATGAGCCGCCCCGTTATCTCGATCATGCCGGGCTGGCCTTTTGCCTCAATTCCATGGGTAACGGAGTTTTCCACGATGGGCTGCAAAACCAGCTTTACGATGCTGTACCCATAAACCTCTTCGTGAATATCCATCGTATAATTTACAAAATCCCTGAACCTGAGTTTTTGGATTTCAAGATACGAAACCAGGTTGTCCAGTTCCTCCTTTATAAGGATTTCTTTTGTTCTGCCGCTGATGCTGTATCGCAGCATTTTTGCCAGGCTTTTGGACACGTTGCTGATTTCCGGCACCTTTTTTACAACCGCCATGCTGCTGATAATCTGCAGTGTATTGTAAATGAAATGGGGATTGATTTGGGCCTGCAAATACTTGAATTCCGCATCCTTTCTGGCAATGGTTTCTTCATATTTTTCTACGATGAGTGTTTTTATCGTAAGGATCATTGAATTGAAACTCAAAATAAGCTGCCCCAACTCATCCTCTGAGAATTTTTCCAGCTGAAAGTCGAAATTGCCCGCTTTTACTTTCGTTATACCTTTTTGCAGCCTTTTGACAGGCTTGAAAATAATTCTGGAAAATCCATAGGAGAGAACTATGGTGATGAGCAATGCCACAAGCATCAGGAGCAGGTAGAAAAGCAAAAGCTTTTCGTCGTCCTTGGACACTTCGGAGTAGGGCGTCAGCGTAAGCAGCTTCCATCCCGTGACCTCCGAAGTTCTAAAAGCAACCAGGTATTTCTGCTTCAAAATGTTCGCGGTGAATTTCCCACCCTGGCTTTTAATGACCCGGTCGATAAAATCCTTGCCCAAGCCCTCCTGGCCCAGTTGTGCATTTTTGCTATAGATGACCTTCCCCGCGCCGTCCAAAAACAACACACTGGTATTGCTGCCCAGATCCACTTTGTCAACGATGCTGTCAATTGAATTCATCGATAAGTCCGCCAAAATGACCACATCCGGCTGTGAGTTCCCTTTCCCTGTGTTTTTCAGGAGCCGTGAAAACGAAATCACCTGTTTGTTGTAGTAAAGCTGGTAGGGGATATGAGGAGCAAAGATCAAGGTGTTGCCGTTGGCTTCCACCGTCTTTTTAAACCATTCTTCCCCTACCGGATCATAATCAAGCTTATTTGCACCGTTGACGGCAAAGGAAAATATTTTGCTTTTAGAGACGTAAATGTATATGCTGTTAAAATCTTTTCTTAAAAAAATGAGCCGTTGAAAAAAATCTTTGGTAACTTTCAGCGCCGTATATTCGTCGGATAAGCTGGTGTAATCCTCCGTTGAAAGGACATCCTGCATGCTGATGCTCGATTGGGTTCCCCCCGTGTCGGCATAGATGGACATGATGATCCGGTTGATCTGGTCCAGGTTATCTTCAAACCCTGTGTTAATATTGTTTACAAGCCTTTCCGCATTGTTCATGGCTTCATTCTCACGGGCATTATGGATATACAGGAACGAGCTGGCGCTGGATACCATGATAATGAAAAAAACGATGATAATGACCCCGTAAAAAATCTTGTTAAACAGGCTTAAGTTTAACGTATACTTAAGGATGGGGCGAAAGATATCTTTACAAATTTTTCTGGCAAAATTCATTTTGACCATAATACTCCCCTTGCCATACCGGCTGCCACATATATACAGAATAATTCTATCATAGTTTCCTGCATTTTGTGTCTACTGATAAGACCAGCACCCATAAAAATACACAAACCCGGCATGCAACCACACCGGATTTGTGTATTTTTCATTTTCAAATATTTTTACCGCTGCAGCTATTTCACTTCAAAAAAGTCATGGACAAGGAATGTCCCTCCCGATGCTCCATTCTTCGTACCCGTCACCACCACCTTGATGGTGTGGCTCCCATAGGAAAGCCCGGTTTTACTGAACAGCTGCTGCACCAGCCGGGTGGTGCTGTAGCAATCCACACTGGCCGCCTTTACACCGTCGATGTACACATCCGCCACACCCAGGTCCACATTCTTAAGGCCGTACCAGTTCACCTGCGTGCCTGTGAAGGTGTATTGGAAATACCCGTTGGTTGTGTTGCCCACATGGCAGGTGTTGCCGTAATAGGTAGGCGTATTGTCCGTCGACCACGTGCCGTTGTAAGTTGTCCCCGCATTTGCATCGTCAATGACGGACCCTTCCGCGGAATATGCGAAATAGTCATGCACGAGATAGGTTCCCGCCGATGCGGCATTTTTCGTTCCTTTTACCACGACCTTGATGGTATGGCTTCCGTTGCTGAGCCCCGTCTTGCTGAACAGCAGCTGGCTCATCCTGGTGGTGCTGTAGCAGTCAATATTGCCGGCGGCCAAAGCCCCGTCGATGTATACGTCCGCCATCCCCAGGTCTGCATTCTTGAGGCCGAACCATTCAATCTGCGTTCCCTTGAAGGTATATTGGATATAGCCGTTTGCCGTGTTTCCATACTTGCAGGTGTTTTTATAATAGGCATTGTCATTGGTAACGGTATTCCACGTTCCGTTG
The DNA here is from genome assembly GCA_023424965.1 of Bacillota bacterium. Lineage (GTDB taxonomy): Bacteria > Bacillota > Clostridia > Acetivibrionales > JAFADI01 > JAFADI01. Next base: position 787 of record JAFADI010000250.1, on the reverse strand, counting down.
TATACCACACCCGAATCTGCATCATCCGCATATACCGTACTTGGCGTTTTTGGCCATGCCCGGTTCAACGTACGGTAGTCTGCCGATACGAGCGTGATGTTTCCGTTTGGAACGATGGAAAGGGAGCTGTCGGTGGGATTAAAGGCAAAGTTTTGCGAATAGGACAGCTGCCCGTCGTTTCCAAAGAGCTCCATGGTATTGGAGTCAAGCAAGATGCGTATTTTGACCTGGTTGTTGATTGGATTGAGGGTTTTGCCGAGAATCGTTTTACTTGCCAGATCATAGGCAAAGGTCTGGTTTGCGATCTGGAAGTTGATTTTTGACGCGGCAGCACCCGACACGTTGAATACCACCTCAATGTCACAGGTCTTGGATAATTTGCCTCCCAGCAGATTGGTACCGCCGTTGAGGGTCTGTGAATTCCAATGCTGCGTGGTGCCATAAAGGCTGCTGATTTCCGAGATGGGCGTTCTTGTGACCCGGATGCCCTCCGGCAATGTGACCAGCTTCAGTTCGCAGGGGAAGGAGGCGTTGTGTGTCCAGGTGGTGGTGGAACCCTGGCCCATTCCCGACATCCAGCCCATCTGAATCACCCGGTTTGTGGGGAAGTTGTTGATAAAAAACGTCTGTGCTGCATACAGTCCTACGCCGATGCCTGTATTTTGATCCATTTTGTATGGTCCACCCGCATCCGGAGTGAAAGTACGCCCGTCGAAGGACCCGATATAGTATGACAGGCCTGCATCCATCAGTATCCATTTCTTCGTGGCCCCTCCGTCTACCGCCA
>JAFADI010000038.1 GCA_023424965.1 Bacillota bacterium | reverse complement strand
GCCAGTGCCTGGTGCATTCCTGCAGCCCGCATCTGTGTCCTTATCACTTTTCCCATTTCCTCCACCAGGGTGGGGTTCCACGTACAGGATACCCCGATGGTCTGCGGGAAAACAGTGGAACCCCTTGCCAGAAGCCCGCTGCAGGCTTCCTCATGAACAATGGCGGGAATGCCGAGCCGGGTCTCTTGCACAAGAAACTTCTGGATTTGGTTTGCCGCCCCGGCACATTCCTCCGGGGTCATTGTGCTGGCGCCGCCGATGCGTGTCACCTGCCCCAATCCGTTTGTCATCAGCTCCCTTGCCTTTGTCTTTGAAAAACCGTCCCTGTCTAAAAGCTGGTACACCCAGAAGGAGCCCAGTTGTGCCGCTTTCTCCTCAAGGGTCATATAGCCCAAAAGATCCTTAACCCTATCTTCCACAGGCTGTTTGGGATCCATATAAATCGCTTTGCTTTTGTTAAAATGTTTATTTATCATAAATTTTCGCTCCTTTGGCTACTTCTACTTAAGGTCCATACCTTCCCTAACCCTTGACAGCTCCCGCCGTCATACTCTTTTGAACCTGGTCACTCAATAGAATGTAAATCAAAATTGTAGGCAGTGTTGCAATCACCAGGCCGGCTCCCATCGCCCCCCAATTTGTAAAGTATTGGCCCACCATCTGCATGATTCCCACGGTCAGTGTCCTGAACTGGGCTTTACTTATGAATGTAATGGCAAACATCATTTCGTTCCAGGTTGAAAGGAATGTAAATATAGAAATGGTTGCTATGGCGGGTTTAACCAGCGGAAGTATGATTTTATAAAAGGTTCCGTAAATACTGCAACCATCAAGAAATGCGGATTCTTCAAGCTCCTTCGGCAGCGTTTGAAAAAAGCCTACCATAATGAAGATCGCCATAGGAAGTGCAAACGCGATATACGGAAAAACAAGGGCCTGATAGGAATTAAGCATCTTGAAATTCCTCAGCATGATAAAAACCGGTAAAAGGACTGCATGAAGCGGTACCATCAGCCCCAGTAAAAAGAATGCCAGAACCTGCTTGTTCACCTTTATCCGCATCCTTGCTATGGCATAGGACACCATACATGCCAAAAGTCCCGACACTATGATCGTAATTAATGTAACAAGCACGCTATTGAAAAAATATAACCCCACGGATGCATCCATCAGGGCATATTTGTAATTTTCCCACAAAAATCTAGTCGGAAGTCCCATAACGTTGCCACTGAAAATTTCGTTGCTGTCTTTAAATGAGAATAATATCAGCCAGATCAACGGATATATCTGTATAACGGCTATCATCGCCAAAATAACGTTCAAAACAAGTTTGGCAAGCTGTGTTCTTTTTTTATTCACATCGTCCACCCCACCATCACTTGATTTAAATGCGACATATTCAAAGTGATGGTTCCTTTCTGCTTGATATATTAGTACGTTACATCATCTGTCTTAAATAACTTTTGTATCATCCAGTAGAATAAAAGGCACTCTGCGATGATAAAAACTGCAATGGCGCTTCCATAACCGTACATGCTTTTATGAAATATCGTAGTATACATTAACGTGCTTGGTACCTCACTGGCATGAACGGGGCCACCTTTTGTAAGTATCCAGATCAGGTCGAAGAATTTTAATGAACCGGTAACACAAAAAGTCACACTGACCTTGATCATCGGAGATATCAAAGGAATTGTTATTCTGAAAGCAGTCGCTGGTTCTGAAGCTCCATCGATCCTTGCCGCTTCATAAATATCATCGGGAATTGACCTTGCCGCGGTATATAATAAAAGCATATGGTAGCCTACATACTGCCACACAATCGGCACAAAGGATGCTCCGAGAGCAGTTTCGCTCCTGCCGAGCCAATCGGTGCCAAGTGATTCCAAACCGATTGACTTCAGTATGGTGTTCAGCATTCCATAGTCAGGATTGTATATTTTCAGCCAGAGCTGGCCGATAACTACAGTAGAAATAACCACAGGGATAAAATAAGCTGTTCTGTAAAACCTCTCACCTTTTATACCACGGGCCAGAACCAGTGCCAGGCCCAAAGCCACCGGCAACTGAAATACCACCGAAGCTGCTGCCAGTATGAAGGAATTAAGGACAGAACCCATAAATCCATCCCCATCTGCTGTAAAAAGTTCTACAAAGTTTTTTAAACCTACTACACTCGCTTTCCCCATGCCATCCCAATCAAGCATGCTGTAGTAAGCCGATATGAAAATCGGAACGATTACGATGAGAAGGTATATTATTAACGCCGGTAATACAAATACACAGTATGCTTTCTTACTTCCTAATACTTTGTCCATATTCATCACCCTTATTTAAAAGAGTGGTTAAGGCTTACGCCTTAACCACTCTTTCCCAATATAAATTATGCCTATCACTTATTGTGCCGAATTCATCTTCTGCAAATCTTTACAGAACTGTTCAGGAGTGACTTTGTTTGATATCAATTGGGCGATAGAGTTCTTTATTGTCTCTGCACTCTTGGAATCAACCATAACATCCAGCCAGTATACGAAGCCTTTTGCAGACTTTGTCAGTTCGCTAACCTGTACGGACACCTGGTTCAGCTTAGAGGTATCTCCCATATCCCCCTTCCAGGCCGGTGACCCCGAACCTGCGAGGAACTGTTCCTTTGACATATTCTCACATATAAACTTCACAGCTTTTACTGCCGCTTCCTTCTGCTTGGTCTGGGCGCTGATCATGAAAGTTTCACCGGATCCACCCAGGAATTCATCGATATTTCCTTTTCCTCCTGCGAGGGAGGGGAACTTGATGGGAACGACCTTGCCCTTAACCTGGGAATCCTCCGCTTCTATGTCGCCATTGAGCCAGCTTCCCATATACATCATGGCGCCTTTTCCCTGTTTGAAGGCACTTGCAGAATCATTATAGGAGGTGCCCATCGCGTTTGCTCCAAAAGCTTTCAAATCCGATAATTCCTTTAACTTCCTGGCTGCTTCCAGCATTTCGGGCGTATCAAAGGAAGCCTTCTTTGAGAGAGCATCGCTTAAGCCCTGGGCTCCTGCCGAACGTGCCGCCAGAATCCCAAAGGGCATCAGTCCAGGCCATAAATCTTTTTCGCCGAGAATGATCGGCGTAATTCCCTTTGAACTAAATGTTTTTACCGCTGCGACCAAATCCTCATACGTCTCCGGAAGCTTCACACTGTTCGCATCAAACAGTTCCTTGTTGCAATACAGAGATGCAACAGCTATGCTGTATGGCAGGCCATACACTTTTCCGTCATAAGTGAAATTCACCATTGTGCCCGGAACGACCTTATCCAGTGTACCGTCATTCAGGTATTCATCGATGGGTAGAACCTGTCCGGATTTGACCATAGGCTCTGCGAACCCGGCTCCCCATGCAAAGAATATATCCGGAAGCTCATTCGCCGCCATCGCTGTCTTGATCTTCGTCTTGTATGCCTCCCCTTCTGTGCCGTCATGTTCAATCTTTATGTCAGGCAGTGCAGTTTTTATAGCATCCAGTGATTTATAAAATGCTATGAAGTTGCCGTCTGTTGATTTTGGATCTGAAAATTGGGACCATAGCTTAAGTGTTACAGGCTCTTTTGCTGCCTCCTTTGATGTATCAGCCTTTGGCGCTTCCGTCTTTGCATCGTTGTTGTCAGATGCTTCCGGCGCTTTTCCTCCGCATGCCGCCAGGCTGAATACCATCGCTAAAGCACAAATGAGGCTTACTACCTTTACCAATGTCTTTTTCATGTTTTTCCTCCCCTTAATTTTTGTAAGTCCTTGCTATGCCTCAATTATAAGGTGCTGCAGGCTTTCATTGAATGAAACTTCATTACTTCAAGATATAAAATCTTTACTTTTTTTAAGCATAGAGAAAGGGCTGTTGCAAAACGGCCCTTTAAATGTATTGTTCCCTTGATCGGTGTGATACCGTTCATCGTTGAACTCCATATATTTATTCTATCACTTTTGTTCCCTGGGTTTTTTATACTCGTTAACAGATAAGCCGGTAAACTTCTTAAAGCAATTGCTGAAATAATAGGGGTCCTTTATCCCGACAGCATCGGCAACCTGGTATGCTTTCATATCCGTACCGTTCAAGAGCTCAATGGCTTTTTCCATTCTTATCCTTGCAAGATATTCCGTGAAGCTTTGCCCTGTCTCCTGCTTGAATATGCGGCTTAAATAGCTGGGATTGACGAAAAATTTCTGCGCTGTATTGGATAGAGCCAGGTCGCAATCAGACAAATTCATTTTCAAGTAATCCAATATATCATCTATAATCTTTTTGCTCTTCCTGGTCCGTATAGTCTTAATAGCGCTTATGGAGGAAAGCACCAGGGCCCTCAGATATTCTTCCATGTCCGTCATCGTATCAATTTCAAATATCCTGCCGTAAGGAAGGCTCTCCGTTCCGTAAATGTCCCCATAGGATAGACCCATTTCGGCGATCGCGCCCAAAATGGCCGAGATGATATTGGTGGATACCACCCTTACCTTTTCTATGGTTACATTCCTTGAATCCGCTATCTTTGAAAATACATCATCTATGATGCTTACGGCTTTTTCATCCAAACCCGCCTTAACAAAAAAGCCTAATTCCCCAATGTCCTCGACCCTGAAGTCCCAATGCTGTCCGCTGAAACTCATATCATCATTAAAGCATACGACATGGTTTCTACCTGAAACGATGCCATATTTTAATGCGTCCATGGCTTCCTTATAGCTCTGGCTTATTCGCCTGCAGTCATTGTAGCCGTTCCCGATTCCTATGGACACATAGCATTTGATTCTGTTGATGATAAGGGACTTCAACTGTTCGCAGCAGCCAATCAAATCCATTTCCGGGTCCTTTGTCAGAATTACGATACGCCGGCTGTTATCAAAGAAAATATCAACATTTTTATCCTCTCTGAAATACTGCTTGACGATGTCAATGCTCTTCAATCCCAGGAGCAGTCTTTTTTCCTCACTGATATTCTCAACAATTTCCGAATGGGCGGTCTCCACAAGTGAAACCTGGAAATAATCAGGCAGGGCCTCCGGATAGAAATAATTTAATTTTTCATCCAGGTTGTCCATATCCGCGCCGGTTACCAGCATCTCAATCAGGAACTTCTCCCTCATATGCAGATAATTTTCTTCTAGTTGCTTTTTAATTTGATTGAATTCATTCCAGTGCCTTTTTTCGGCCTCAATTTTTTCTTTTACGTTTAGAGCAATCTTTAATACCTCGGCTTTATTAATCGGTTTTAATAAAAAGTCTGAAACGCCGATTTTAATTCCTTTTTTTGCATAGTCAAATTCTTTATGTGCCGTCAAGATCACGATCCTTATATGAGGATGAGTTTCAGCTACTATTCTGCTGAATTCAAGCCCATCCATAAAGGGCATCTGTATATCGGTAAAGATGATTTCCGGATTAAATTCTTCTATCAAATCCAGTGCTTCCCTTCCGCTGGAGGCTTCACAAACCAGGTCCATTCCGATACTATTCCAGTCAATGCACATTTTCAAAAAGCTTCGTGCAATTTCCTCGTCATCTACAACCATCACCTTAAGTATGTCCGTATCCATCCTCAGCCCCCTGAACCATCGGTATTTGAATATTTATCGTCGTGCCCTGGCCTTTGACGCTCCATATGTCATAAACCTTTTCTATCCCGTAAAAAATCTTCAAGCGTTCGATGGTGCCCCTTAATCCGAAGCTGGTTGAATTCGTCTCCAACGCAGAACCGATGACTTTATGGAGCTCATTTTCGTCCATTCCTACTCCGTCATCTTCTACCGACAACTTGATCCATTCATCTTCCCTCTTTACTTTTACTCGGATGATCCCACTTTCACCCTTCGGCCGGATGCCATGATACAACGCATTCTCAACAAGGGGCTGCAGAATCAGTTTCAAAATCTTAAAATTCTCAAGGCTTTCATCGATTTCATACTCATCTGTAAATTGCTTAGGAAACCTTACTTTTTGAATGGTAAGATAATTTCTTACGCTTTTCACCTCATCAGCGATGGTGATTACCTCACTGCCTTTGCTTAAGCATGTCCTATAATAATCTGACAAAGCGATGATAACATTGTAAGCGTCCTCTCCTTTTCCGGCCATCGCCATATATGCAATGGCATCAAGACTGTTGTATAGAAAGTGCGGCTTTATTTGTTCCTGAAGTACATTCAATTCGGCTTTCCGCTTTATCTTCTGTTCCATCATCATCTTTTCAATGAGATTCTGTATTTCTGATACCATTGCATTATAGCCATCCCGGAGCTTACCGATTTCATCATTTCCAGAACGGATATGAACTTCAGCGAATTCCCCTTTTTCGGCTTTTTTCATCGCTTCAAGAAGTCTCTTAATGGGGGTTGTAATAAGCCTTGAAATGAATATAGCTCCAATAAACAGGAATATACTGTTTAGCAAAATGATAAAAAATGTAACGAAATCAAACTGCCTGGATTCACTGATAACTTGATTGAAGGGCATTGCACTGACAAACTTCCATTTTATGTTTTCTGATTCTACAGAGGAAACCAGATAAGGTTCCCTATTGATTTTGTAAACTGTTGCTTCAGAATCAAGTTCCTTCATATTGCTCAAGACTTCTTGAGCACTCAATGCCGGATTTTCAAAATCAATCACCGTATCTTCTTTATCAAAAACCGCAATGGAAACATTATTCCCGCTGACTGCCTTGCTATAAGTTGCCTTCAAGGAATTATCCGGTATATTGATTATCAAAAATCCAATAGGTTTGTTAAACTGAACATCATTGATTATTCTTATAAAAGATACATAATTCTCTTCCGAGTCTCCGTTAAAAACTCCTCCTGCATTTATTTTTATGATATATTTGCCCCTTTTTTCTACAGCCTCATTATACCAACTCGCATGTTTCAGACTTTCGATCTTCAACCTTTTTATTGTCCGCCGGTCAACAGCATATTTATTATCGTTGTTATCAAACAGGTATATTGAGGATATGGCCGGAATTGCTTCCATATATCCGGCCAATAAGGCATCGATCGTCCTTGATGCTTCCAAATCGAAGGTTTCATTCTTTTGTGTTAGCGTCTTCTGTATATATTCATTTGAAAGTATCATTTTGGAATAGTTATTGATATTTTCAATCAGGGAATCAACACTTGAACTTATGGTATTCAGTGTCTGAATGGAAGCCGCTCCTATTTTGTTTTCCAATATATTCGAATTAATTCTTTGAAAAAGAAAACTGCTTAATAAAACTGAAAGCACAAGCAGTATAATATAAAATAATACAAACTTCGTGCTTATTTTCAAATTCAAAATTCTTTCTTTTAGCTTTAAAACAGCTGCAGCCACTCTTTCAATTATTATATTTCTACCATTCCTTATTAAAGAGATCATCCTATTCATGACTTCACCCGGGTAAATTGGTATGCAGGATTTTGTTATTCTGGGCAATTATTTGTTAAGTCGATTATAACATAATGTAGGGTTTTGAAACAGGTGAAGAGGAAGTTGTCAGTATAATGCTTTGTTCTTCAGCACCAATTTTGAATACTTCAAGACCTGGCCGTTGAAACCTTTTTTCGAGTTATGGGAATATTTTATTATAAATTTTGTCATTGACCTTGATCTCAGCACTATTTACCATGTCATCCAGCATCTTTTCAAAGTTTTCATCCGCAGCTCTGATTCTGACATTATTTTTGACTTCCTCAAAGCTCTGGTACCGGTCTGTCTTTTTATCAAGGCATTTTATAATCTCATAATCGTAACCGGTATCGATGATTTCACTAATTTCACCGATTCCAAGTTTATCAACGGCTGCCTTCAGCTCAGGGTTACTCAGGCTGTTGGTCCGTGCAGACTTTTCATCAAAAACCAGCAGGTCAGCATCTCCGCTCTTGTTGTATCTTTTCGCTACTTCTTCAAAGCTACTCCCGTTTTTTATTTCATTCAATGCTGAATTCATCGCTCCGAGGGCTTGCTCCCTGGAGGTTTTCCCTTCGTCAAAAGGCTTTGATATTACAAGTACCTTTATATAATCGGGCATCCTGTAGCTCGTGCCCTTATATTCTTCATATTTCTTCCTGAGATCGTCATCGGATATTTGAATTTCCGTTTCTTCAATTTTTCTTTTGAGCTTTTCAATGTTATTGGAAAGAACATACCTGTAATAACCGATCTCATCATATTCCTGCGGACCATAAATGGCTTTTCCCTTTGCCACAGCATCTTTTCTGGAAGCATTTTCTTTTTTTAAGGCCTGCAAAAAACCAGCGTAAGATATATCGCTTTGAATTCCGTATTTGTCCATTAACAGCTGCTGGAGCTTTATCCTTCTTGCTTCATTCAGTGTCTGGCTTCTGGCATATTCAACGGGTATCTCTTTGCCAAACCTTTGCGTCCAAAAATCCTTTTGATCCTCTGCCCCATATCGGGCCTTAAAATAATTATAGGTACCTGCCACATGTTCATTTTTTAACAGCAGCATGAATTCCCCCGCCTGTACGGGTTCGCCATTTACGCTAAAAACCACATCGCTGTCTGATAGTCCTCGATTGAAATAGAGCAACGTACAAGTACCTAGTATCAAGATTAATAAAATTAAACCAGATAATTTGATCCCTTTGCCGGATTTCAACATTGTTCTTTCGCACGCCCCTAACAACATTTGATTAAAAAATCAGCATAGAGGAGGGTTTGAACCTCCCCTAGCAATCTGTGCCGTATATAGTCAATCACACTTCAATTATTGCTTGACAAAACTCCACATCTGATTGGTTCCGCCATTGTCGGTCCATTGGATGTCCTGGGCTCCATCTGCTGTTGATTTATCCTTGATATCGAGAATCTTGCCACTGTTGCGGTTTTTAATCTTATAGTAGCCGTCGCCTGCATCTACAAGCTGCCACTGCTGGTTGTTGCCTCCGTTGTCGGTCCATTGGATATTTGCAGCGCCATCGGCTGTTGAAGCGCCATTGATATCCATTATCTTGCCGCTGTTACGGTTCTTGATCTTATAGTAGCCGCCGCCTGCATCAATAAACTGCCACTGCTGGCTTGCAGCCGTGCTATTTGTCATTTGAACTATGTTTGCACCGTCGGCAGTTGACGCACTGGCAGGCTGCAAGGACTTGCCGCTGTTCCTGTTTACTATTGTGTAGTACGAAGTTGTATCTACCGGTGAGGTCGTTGCTATGCCTGCTCCATTATAGGCTCCTATGTTCGGCACAGCCGTTGAAGATACCGCATTTCCCCAATAATCCTTACCGCCGTTGTTACTTTCAAGGATACCTCTTCCAAGGCATGGCGAGCCTGCCTTGAGCTTATACCCGTCCGCAGTATTCCTGCCAATGGAGGCGGAGTTAGGGCTTACCAGCATCGGGTCAGCCTTCACAGCTGTCGTATCTTCACCTGGTGCTGTTACGCCGTAGTAGCAGTTGTTCTTATATGTCCAGGCTGACTGGTCGTCGGTAGGGATTGATTTGGCGAGATAAAAAATATTGTTT
>JAFADI010000223.1 GCA_023424965.1 Bacillota bacterium | reverse complement strand
TGTTTCCGCCCATTTTTCTGACCTGCTCCACCAGTTCCAGGGAACAGCTTTTTCCGCTTTTGGACTTGAGGTATGTACCGAACTCCCCCATGTCGTTGAAAAAACAGATACTTTTATCGGGGTTTTTATGCTTTACCACACGCACAATGCAATCGATAAAGCCGTCGAAGCCAACCATTGCACTCTTTTTTCCCAACTGCCCCGCGTTGCGCTTTAGCTTATCAATCAGACTCTCTATTTCCCCATTCATTTCCGTATCCCCCTGTTTCAACTGGTTAGTTCCATCCATGAAACCGCCGGTTTAAATTGGCATCTCTATGCCTAAACTATATCGCCCCGGTTGTCCAGCAAGCTTGCCGCATCCCTGTCCATAAACAGCAATGCGTTCCCGTGGTTTTTGACAAGACTTGCAGGAAGGGCATTTGTTATGCCGCCTTCCATGATTTCTTTCATGATTTCTGCCTTCTTGGCACCGCTGACAATCAGTACTACGCATTTTGCCTCCATAATGTCCCTGATGCCAAGTGTAATACCCTTTTCAAGACTTCTGACGTTTTTGAAATACTTCTGGGCCACGGTTTTGGTCACAGGGTCCAGGTCCACGATATGAGAGTGAAGGTCTTCCCGCACTCCCGGTTCATTCAGCCCCAGATGTCCGTTCATACCGATGCCTAAAAGCATAAGATCGATGGGCCCGTGCTCCCTCACATATTCGTCTACTTTGACGCACTCCTGCTGCAGGTCGCCGGAAGCTGCATCGAAGAATACAATATTCGAATCTTCAATTCCAAGAGGTTCAAAAAGATGAGCATACATGTAATTCATGCAGCCTCCATCCTCCTGCCTGTTCACTCCCACCCATTCATCCAGGCCGATAAAGCTGCTCTGCCCAAAGTCCACCCTGCCCTGCTTCTGCATGTTTGCCAGGCACCTGAATATGCCGGTAGGCGTATCCCCTGCCGCAAAGCACAGCAGTGAATCCCCTTTTTTGGTCACGGTCCCGGCTATAAATTCTGCCGCTTTTGAAGCCATGAGTTCGTAAGTGTCGAAAATAAATGTCTGCATTTCTGACCCACCTTTCCAATTTATATAATTAACTAAGTTACTTAATTAATTCTCCATCAAAAACTGCTTTTGACCCTTTTTTAATCAGCAAGCAGCTCATCCATCCTGGCCTCCGCAACCATGGAAGCCATGCCTACAATGCCGGGCTCAGCACATTTCTGAAGCTGGCAGTCGATTTCATTGACACACAGCCTTTTCAAGTGCCTGTTTACTTCTGCCACAAGGGGTATGCCAAGCAGCTTTGGAGTAATGCCTCCAACAACCACGAGCTCCATATCGATAATGGCGTTGATGTTTGCAATACCCAGCGCCAGATGGGAAGCGACATATCCGGCCAGTTCGCCGACATGCTCCGAATACCGCGGGATATCGCTTCCCTGAGCTTCCGGAATTTTTAGAAAGTCCCATTTTTCCGAAAGAGCCTGGAAATTAATCTGGCTCTCCAGCCAGCCGGGCCTTGATTTTGACGTTTCGTAGCCATTGTCATAGACCATATATCCGAATTCACCGGCAGAATAATTTCTTCCCCTTCTCAGTCTTCCGTCCACAATGATTCCGGCACCCAGTCCGGTACCCAGTGAAATATAGACCAGGTCGGCTTCCGGGCCCAGGCCTCTGGCCACAAATTCTCCTTTGGCAGCTGCATTTACGTCATTCTCAATTATTATCTCGAACCCCAGCTGGTGCTTCAAAGCTTCGAGCAAACCTCGGCAGTCTTTCGGAGATTTGATGCCGATCAGGGGCGCAAAATTTATAACGTTTTTTTCCGGGTCCACAGCCCCGGGAATTCCTATGCCTACTCCCAGCACCTTGTTTTTATGAATACCGTACTCTTCCAATAAATCATTGATATAAATACTCAATCTGTTGCCGAGGATATGGTCGAAGTCCGGATCAACACGGATCTGCCGGCAAGCTTTCAGCCCGCCAGAGAGGTCCACGATACCGAGCTTTAAAAAATCTCCCTCAAATTCCACACCAACCGAAAAGGAGGCTTCCGGATTAAATCTGTAAAGCTGGGGTTTCCTTCCCAGCTCCGATTCCCCTTCTCCCACATAGGTCACAAAGCCGGTTTCAAGAAAATAGTTGATGATTTTGATCACCGTGGGCGCGCTGATGCCGCTGATCCTGCTGATTTCAGCCTTCGACAATTCCCCGTAGGAGGACATCAGCTGGAATACTTTTTTCCTGTTCATGTCTTTTAAATGAGAAGCTATGTATGGTTTTAACAGAGAACATCACCTTTTCCGTTGCTGCTTTGCTTATTAACATTAATTAATTAACTTACTTAATTTAAGTATATAAACTTTATGCTGCGCTGTCAATACCTTTAAGACTTTCCAAACACAAAGTGCTTATAGGCCATATAGTTGAGAGCCTGTATGAAAAGGGTGACAATTGCTTTTGCCGCAAGCAGGTCCATATGCAGGGAGCCGTTCAAGAACCGGAGCCCCAGCATTGAAATTCCAAGGGTTACGAGATTTGTGCCGGCAAATTTCAGGAATTGGAGGGAGGTATTAAATTTACTCCTGGAAGCTTCAAAGGTCCACAGCTTATTCAAAATGAAGCTGTTCAGGATTCCCGCGCCATAGCCTGCCAGCTGGCACAGGAGGTAATTTACTCCCAGGAGGTTCAGCAAAGTAAAAACCAGGAAATCCACACCGGTGTTGATACCCCCTACAATTACAAACCGGAGGAAGGATTTATATTTTTCTCTGCAGATATGAAATTTTGTCGGAGGTGACATTGTCTTTCGAAGGTGCTCCATAATCAAATCCTACCTTTTCCTCGATCATGTAAAGAGGCCTGCCTTTGACCTCCTCATAAATCCTGCCGATATATTCGCCCGCCACGCCGATGACCAGCAGCACAAAGCCGTTTAGCATCAGGCTTAAAGCGGCAAGGAAGGTCCAGGCCGGAATCTGCAGGCCGGTAAAAATTTTCCCGAGGATCAGGAAGACCAGATATCCCAGGCTCAGCACCGAAACGGCAGTTCCGGTATAAATCGCCGCTTTCAAAGGTTTATAGGAGAAGGAGGTAATGGCGTCTGCGGCAAACTTGAGCATTTTTTTAAAGGGATATTTTGTCTCTCCCGCAAAGCGTTCCTCCCGGACAAATTCTACCCCCGTTTGTTTAAAGCCCAGCCAGCTGATAAGGCCTCTCACATAGCGGCTGTGTTCCGGCAGCTTTTTGAGGGCGTCGCAGACCTTCCGGTCAATGAGGCGGAAATCGCCCGTGTCCACCGGCATATCCACCTCCGTCATACTTCGCAGCAACCGGTAAAAAAGCTTGGCGGACGCCTTTTTGAAGAAAGTTTCCCCCTTGCGCTTCAGCCTCTTGCCGTAAACGACGTCGTAGCCCTCCTTCCACTTCTCAATCATGCGGGGAATAACCTCCGGGGGGTCCTGCAAATCCGCGTCGATGACGATGATCGCATTTCCGGCCGAATTGTCCATGCCTGCTGTGATGGCAAGCTGGTGTCCGAAATTCCTGGAAAAGCTCAGCAGCTTTATATTCTTGTCTTTATTACAAAGGCTTTTTGCTATTTCATAAGTATGGTCCCTGCTGCCGTCATTGACCAGGAGGATCTCATAGGCTTCTTCCAGGGGATCCATGACCTGCTTCAGTCTTTTGTAAGTCTCATGAATCACCTGCTCTTCGTTGAAGAGGGGAACGATGACGGAGTACTGTATTTCACGATCTTTCATTTTCAATCCCTCCATGGGTGCCTTTTTCCGGGGCCAGGTCATAGAGCACCGTTCCCTGCCCCATGGATCTGCCCATGCCCGGCCGTGCACCTGTCCCTGATTGTATGGGGGCACTGTCACTCCACAAATCGGAGGAAACTGCCTCTCCATGTTCTGCCACCCAGTTGGCGATTTGCGACTGGCCTCCCATTCCACGGCCCATTCCATCTGTCAGGAAATATCTTATTTCGCCGGCCTTGACCATGGCTTCAAGCCTTTCAACCGTCAATATGCTGTCGCTGCCTGAAAATCCTCCCACCGCCATAACCGCTTCGCCGGTCTCAATGATGATGGGAGCCGCCGCATTGGAACTGGCCACGGCGACCAGGTATTTCTCCCCTTGCTTGTTATTTAGAAGGAAGTCAACCATTCGGGAGGTTCCGTCTGCTTCTCCGGGAGGGTTCATGCCTCCCGGCATTCCCTGTCCGCCTGTTCTTCCACCGTTTCCTCTGCTCAGTTCAGGCCCTGCGACGGGCAGTGTGGTTTGGGAACCATACAGGACGGGGGTATAGGACCAGACGGAAGGGGCCACAAGCAGTGCGGCCATGCCAACGGCAACCGCCAGCTTTATGGTGTTGCGAAGGCTGTCTTTGTTCAGAAGCCTTATCACAATGAGGGCTGTTACAGAAACCAGGCTGCTTCCAAGGACGATGGGTGCCAGGCTTCCGAAGTTTCCCGTTGAGCGCCATAGGATACTTGCCTGCAGAACGGCCGTTACCAGCAGGGCTGTGGGCAGCAGCACCCATTTCCAGCCCCTTTGCATATAGGCTTTCCACAGCTCCACCGCTCCAATGCCTGAAAGGGCTGCTGTCGCCGGTGCAAGCATGGAAAGGTAATACCGGTGGTAAAAGCCGGCGATGCTGAAGAACGCAAGCATGGGAATGAGGCAGGCCGACCAGAAAAGGAAGTATCTTATGACAGTCTCCCTGTCCTTTCTCCGCCTGTCAAAGGCTCTTAAAGCAAGGATCAGCATGCCGAAAAATGCCATGGGGATGAACCAGCTGATTTGGCCCGCCAGCTGCTGGTTGAATATCCTGAAAAAGCCCTTCTGGCCATTTTCACCTGAACCGCCGGGTCCACCTCCGCCAGGTCCTCCCTGTCCGCCTCTTGCACCGTCGAAGCCCTCCGGTGCATTTCCACCGGGAACATTTCCGTCTGGAGGCTGCCCCATCCGATTTGGAGAGTTTTGGTCACCTGCCGGCATCTGACCGGGGGACTGTGCGCCGTCTCTTTGTCTGTCTTCCGTTGTCCGGGGTCTCCCGGTGGATGGTGCATTACCGGGCTGTACCGCACTGCCCGGATTGCCGACGGCTCTACCACTGCCAAAGCCTGCATCTCTTCCTGTCAACCGTTGTATGCCGTTATAGCCCAAGGCCAGCTCCAGGACGGAATTGCTTTTGCTGCTTCCGATGTAGGGTCTCTGGTCCGCCGGCGTCAAATCCACAATCACCGCCCAGGAAAGTGAAACCGTCAGCAGCAATACCGTAGCCGCCGTCAGGTGCAATAGCTTTCTTGCGGTCTTAAGCCTGGCAGTAATGAAGTAAACGAGATAAAAAGCGGGCAGAACCATAAAGGCTTCCAGCATTTTAATGTTAAAGCCCAGACCCACCAGCGCCATCGACAGCAGCAGAAGCTTGAAGCTGCTTTTCTCCGCCGCTTTTATCAGCGCCCAGGAGGCCAGCAGCAGGAGCATTACAAGGGAAGCGTCAAGGTTGTTTGTCCTGCTGACCGCGATAAGGATCGGCGTTACAGCCAATATCAGCGCCGCCGTCAGTCCTGCGGCATTTCCAAAGGCCCGCTTTACAAGATGGTAGATAAGGGCTACCGAAACAACGGTGGAAAGTGCCTCCGGAAGTATGAGGCTCCAGCCGTGAAAGCCGAATATCCATGCGCTTATGGCCTGAAGCCACAGCCCGAGGGCGGGCTTATCCACCGTTACATATCCGCCGGGATCAAAGGAGGCAAAAAAGAAATTGTGCCAGCTTGTGAGCATGCTTCTCACCGCGGCGGAATAGTACTGGTTGGCATAGCCTTCGTTTCCGATGCTGTAAAAGGTTAAAAATCCTGCCAGAGCCATAATTATAAGTAAGGCAATCCGATGCCCGTTGTTTTTTATGTTTTTCATGATACTTCACTCCTAATGCTTTCATTGTACTCCCCCAGCTTGCTGTAAATCTCCGCAAAATTGCGGCAAAATTGATGCAGAATTCTTTGGGGAAAAATAAAAAAAGGCTGCAGTGGCGCAGCCTTTCGGGGGTACTCATGGGAAGCCGGATTTACTCATTTTATTTTAAACTTGTTGGTTTCCTTACTCAATTCTCCCGCCAATGAGAACAGGTCTTTGGAGGACTGGGCGATCATTTCGATGGAAGAGAGCTGCATTTGCCCGGCGGCCGAGATTTCTTCGGCGCTTGCCGCCGACTCCTGTGCCACGGCGGCCATGTCCTGGGTCTGGAGAGAGATGCTTCTGGATTTTTCATTGATGGTTTTCATGGCGGAGGCTGTTTGCCGGAAGCTTCTCACAATTCCGTCATGAGTGGATTTTATTTTGCCGAAGGCTTCCTGGGTGATGTTCAGGGCCTTCTTCTGTTCTGCCGCAAGCAGATTGGACGTATTGATATTATCCACCGTGAGCCTGGTCTTCTCCGTGGTGTTTTTGATAATATCGATGATCTCTTTGGCCGCTTTTGAGGATTCTTCCGCCAGGCTCCGGATCTGGTCCGCAACCACTGCAAAGCCTTTTCCGGCTTCACCCGCCCTGGCCGCCTCGATGGCCGCATTTAATGCCAGCAAATTGGTCTGGCCTGCGATGGAGGTGATCACTTTTACAATGCTGGCTACCTGCTCAATCATTTTGCTGAGTTCATCCACGGATTTGTTGACTTCACTGGAAACCCGGATGCTTTCTTCCATTTTTTTGACCTGGATATCGACGGACCTCTGGCCTTCCTGGATGGTATCGATGGAATTTACAGCGTTTTCCGACTCCGATAAGGCGGTTTCGGTAATATTGCCGATGAGCTCCGCCACCTCCGACAAGATGGCGTTTATGTCGTTGATTGTCTGGGCCTGGCTGCTGTTGCCTTCTGCAATGTCGTTAATGGTGGATACCACCTGCGTCACAGTCCTCACATTTTCATCCGTGGACCCTGCAAGGTTCTGTGAATGGGATTCCAGGGAGGCAGAAACTGTTTGCAGCTTCAGGGCCATTTCCCTCAAGGCTTTTCTCGTATTTGCCAGGGCCAGCGCCATGGTACCGCACTCATCCTTATAGTTTAATGCCTTATGGTAGGACGCATCTTCCACCAGGTCAAAGGCCGCTGTCTTATTGGTGATTTCCGTCACTTTGAGGATGGGTTTAGCGATGTATCTGCCGAAAAAATAGGAGGTGATGGCTCCCAGGAAAAGAGAAGCCACGGTAGCGATGATGGCCGAGGAAGGGATCATGAAGGACGCTGCCGTGGAATCTGCGGCAGCCGTCTCCGGCATGCCGCCGCGCATCATGGAGGATAAAAGCGTGTTTAACAGGGCGATGATAATACAGTTGGCTACGGATAGAAAGATAATCTTTGTGGAAATTTTTTTCATGGTTGCCCTCCTGTTGTTTTATTCAAATTGTCGATAATTCCGGTTTACTCCGCTCTGAGAGCGACGATGGGATCAAGCCTGGAAGCCTTGTTGGCGGGGTACCATCCGAAAAATACTCCCACGAATACCGAGAAGGAGAAAGAGATCAGCATGATTAACATGGATGGCTCGGCGGAAAGACTCATGGCTTTCCCTATGATGTTACTCAGCAAAATTCCCAGCAGGATTCCCACAATGCCCCCCATGCAGCTGACGACAATGGCTTCGATCAAAAACTGGCTCATAATATTGCGCCTTTTTGCGCCGATGGCTTTGCGGATACCGATTTCCCGCGTCCTCTCGGTAACGGATACCAGCATGATGTTCATGATTCCGATACCGCCCACCAGAAGGGATATCCCTGCGATACCGCCCAGCATCATGGTCATGGTCTGGGTGGTGCTGGCCACATTTTCCAGCATATCTGCCTGGTTGAACACCCGGTACATGTCTTCACTGTTGAAGATCTTAAAGAGAAAGGCTTCCAGGCTGGACATGGCCTTTTCCACACTATCGGGATTTTTGGCCTGGATATAAAAATTGTTTATGTTTGCATTCTTCAACAGCCTCTGGGCCGTGGTATAGGGGATGATTACCTGATCGTCGGTGGAGTTGGCGGTGCTGTTGGATTTGGCCTCCAGAACACCGATGACGGTATACAAATCGCCGTTGATTTTCATTGACTGTCCCACCGGATTGGTTTCACCGAAAAGTTCCGTCTGGATGTAGGTGCCTATCAAAGCCACTTTTTTTCTTCCATCCACGTCAAGATCGCTGATAAACCTGCCCGATTGTACGGGAGTATTCCGGACGGTTTCATAAATGGGGTTGGTTCCGATCAAAGAGGTGGTGGTGTTCTTATCCCCCGCCTTTACGGTGACATTGCCGCTGATATTCGGCGCCACACCCTCGATGATATCGGAATTCTGCTGGGCAAAGGCCGTCAGCTCTTTGGTGGAAACAGTACGGTTGCTTCCCCTGCCGGGGATCATTACGCTGATCATATTGGTTCCCATGCTTTCCAGCCGGTCAGTAATCTGCTTGGTAGAGCCCTCTACCAGGGTGACCATGGTGATGACGGCGCTCACGCCGATAATGATTCCCAGCATGGTCAGTGCAGCCCTTACCTTGTTGCCCGCTATGCTTTTCAATGCCATTCTGAACGACTGCATCCACTGCATTTAACTCACCCCGCTGTCTTCGGCAATCAAGCCGTCGGATATCCTTATGACCCTCACTGCCTGCCGGGCAAGGTTGTTGTCATGGGTGATAAGGACAATGGTTTTCCCCGACTGGTGAAAGCCGTGAAGCATTTTCATGATTTCTACGCCGGACTTTGAATCCAGGGCCCCGGTAGGCTCGTCTGCCAGAATGAGGGAAGGCCTGCTGGACAGAGCCCTGGCGATAGCCACCCTCTGCTGCTGTCCTCCCGAGAGCTCCGAGGGCCTGTGATGGATTCTGTCTCCAAGGCCGACGCTTTCCAGGGCCTCCTTTGCCATACGGTGCCTCTCCTTGCTGCTCAGGCCCATATAGGTAAGTGGCAGTTCCACATTTTCCAGGGCGTTGAGCTTGGGAAGCAGGTTGAAGCCCTGAAATATAAAACCGATCTTTTTGTTCCGGATTTCCGCCAGCGCGTCGTCCTGCAATTTGCTGACTTCCTTGCCGTCTAAGAAATAGTTTCCCGAGCTGGGCGTGTCCAGGCACCCGATCATATTCATCAATGTGGATTTTCCTGAGCCGGAAGGGCCCACGATGGCCACAAATTCTTCCGGCCCGATATGTATGGACACTCCGTTCAAGGCATTTACCTGCGTTGAACCCATCTGATATGTCTTAATCATGTTTTCAATTCTGATCATAGTTAACCTCCATTCGGTACAGGCTTTCCGGGCCTGCGTCCTACAAGCTTTCCTCCATTCCAGGGATTAGCCGGGAGGCGGTCCACCCATCATGCCGCCTCCACCTCCGCCAGGCCCTCCGCCGCTTCCGGGCATGCCCTGGCTGGTGTTGGTCTTGGTGGTGGAAGAGGTGCTGGGAACATATACTACGTCGCCTTCATTCAAGCCGCTGACGATCTCAATGTAATTGTCATTGTTTATCCCTGTGACAACCTCCACCCGCTGGCGTCCCGCGGTTCCGCCGCCGTTATTCCGTGCCTGGGCCTGCTGGCCATTTTGCATTGCGGATTGGCTGTTTTGCTGCTTTGCCCCTCCTGTTGCCTGGGTTCCGCTCTTCACGTATACATAGGATTTTCCTTCGGACTTTGTTACGGCGGAAACAGGCACATACAGTACGTCGCTCTTGTTCTGGACCTCAATTTCGGCATTTACATTCATTCCCGGCTTCAGTTTCCCCGGACTGGCAATGGTTACTTCCACCGGATAGGTGGTGACCCCGTTGGAGGAGGTGCCTTCCATCGATACGTTTGTTACCTCTCCTTCAAGATTCTCATCCGTGAGGGCGTCGGCTGTGACCGCCACTTTCTGCCCTACCTCGATTTTGGAAATGTCCAGTTCGTCCACCGAAATGGTGAATATCATTTTCGTGATGTCCGCCACCGTCATCAGTATGGTGCTGGTGGTGCCGCTGCTGATGGTATCCCCGGCTTTAAAATATTTTTTGATGACCGTACCGTCAATGGGTGAAGTGATGTTGTAGTCGTTCAACTGCTTCCTCTGGGCTTCCAGGGAGAGCTGGGAATCCTTCATGTCCAGGGAGTTCTTGTACACGGTATTACTCAGGCTGTCGTTTTCCAGCTCCAGAATCTTTTGCCCCGCTTTCACCCATTCCCCGTTTTTGACATAGAGCTGCTTGACTTTTCCGGAGGACTGGGCCAGGACCGTGGTGTTGCTGGCGTAGGCCAGTTCTCCCGTATAATAGCTTGTAACGTCTCCCGAACCGGTTTTTACGGTGGCTCTGACTTCCGTGGCGCTTACGTCGGTGGTGCCGGTGGTCACCTCGTCCCCTGAAATTTGTGTGACGCTGGTGGTGGTATCCTCAATGACGAAGGTGCCCGTATTGTCAAATTCAATTTCCACATTGTAGGTCAGTGAGCCGTCGGTAGAATAAGTTCCCGCGCTGCTGACGGATTTTACCACGCCTTCGGCGGATGCCCACTCGCTCACCGCCTGGATGACCGCGCTTTGTCCTGCTTTTATTTTATCCACCTCCGGCTTCACAAAGGGGACGGTGGCAATGACCTTCCTGTCGTTTACAATGTCACCGATTTTGGAGCTGCTGACCTGTTCCCCCTGTTTGGCGGTGAAGTTTGTCAGCCGGCCTTCGCTGGGAGCTGTGACAACAAGATTATTGATGCTTTTGATTGACTCCTGGTTGCTTACCTTTTGCTTTTCAATACCATTTTCCGACTTTGAGATATTAAAGGAAAGATCGCTGTCGTCAATTTTATACAGCAGGTCACCTGCTTTTACGGTTTGACCTTCTTCAAAGGCCGCCTCCAGAATGTTTCCCTTTACCAGGGGTACGATGTCGTACCTGGAAATGGGTGTTACGGTACCGGTACCGGATATGACGACTTCCAGGTCTCCTCTGGCGACCTCCGCCGTCGCTTCCTTTGAATCCGACCGGGCCGAAGCCTTGGAGAAAAATTTGGTATATGTAAAGTAGCCTCCGACACATACAATGGCAAGAATAAGAATGGAAACAACAGGTTTCTTATATTTTGCGAACAGTGCCTTCATAATTTCTTTCCCTCCTTATAGGATGAATATCTTGGATGACTGCTACATTTACATTCTATACCATCGCCGACGGGCAAATCCCCGCAAAATTGTGGCAAAATTGTTGTATAAATTCGCAAAAAAAAGGATCTACCTCTCAGGTAGACCTTCTATTTCCCACCGATCTTTTTATCGACAAAACAGCCGTACATCGGCTGGCTTCTTCTGAAATATCCGTTTTCAACGGCGTTTTTGTTCAGCCTTAGCCGGCGGATGGCATCCCCTATTTCACCTTTGTGCTTTTCCGCCTTTTGGATGTTTGCTGCGCATATGCCGAGGATTTCTCGCTTTAATTCCCGGAGGGAGCTTTCCAACTGCCCTGTTTTCGAGGCTGACGGCGCATCCCTGCTGTCTCCGGCAGACACGGGCGCATCCCCGCCTTCCGAAAGGGCGGCCAGATAGCCCTCTCTCTTTTTCAGCAGCCTTCCAAGCAGGTCATAATCTTTCTTTTCGATGGCATCCGATTGCGCCAGGGTATTCTTGTAAATGTCGTTTAAAATATCCAGCTGCCTCTGCAGCAGGCGTTCATGTTCTGTGGCATGCATGTCCGTAACCTCCTATCCCAGGTATGATTGTAGGGAACTCAGCTGTGAGTTCATCTGGTTGATATAGGTTTCCATGGCGGTAAATCTGGCATAGTAGGCATCTTCCTTGTCGTTGAGCTTGTCAATCATGGCCGCGATTGCGTCTTCATAGTCATAGATATCTTCCGTTATACTGTTTGAATATTCTGTAGCGTCTCCCTCCATGCCGGCCTTTTCGAGCAGGATCCCCTTTTTGCCGCTGTTGTCCCTGTAGGTGGAAATGCTGTCCTGCAAGATGTCATAAAGCCTGTAAGCCAGGCCTTCTTCCTTTGTCCTGGTGGCTCTTTCGGAAGAAGTCAGGGTGCGCACCGTGGTGGTGCCGGAATAGGAGGAGGATTTCCTGGAAAAAAGATTCATTACTTCATCGGGATTGTTTTCGATGGCCTCCTTCAATGTGGCGGAATTGATGGTCAATTTCCCCTTGTCCTCATAATTGCCGGTGGTCGTGATGCCAATACCGGTCAGGGAGGCAGAAACACCTTCGACAGAGGCGTAAAGGGCGGAACGGAATTTATCCAGCATCGTTTCAAGGGTGGAATCGTTGTGGAGCAATCCTGTTTTGGCCTTTTTTTCCCAAAGCGTGATCTCATCCTCCGACATTTCTGCCTTCTCCTCATCCGTCAGAGGCGGGTAATCCCTGTCGTACTTTTCTGAAATCTTCGTGTCGATTTGTTCGATCAGGGCATTATAGTCACTGATAAAAGCCTCAATTTTTTTGTAAATGGTGTTGGTGTCCAGGGATAGGGATACGGTCTGCTGCTGGGGGCTTTCGCTCAGCAGCTTGTATGTCACACCGTCTTTGGTGATGGAATTAGTGCTTCTCACCAGCTTTTGACCGTCAATGGTCACGACGGCGTCTTTTCCCTCGGTATAATCCGTAATACCCGCCTTCTCCAAAAAATTGCTGCCTGTTTCATCGATAACGATTTTTTTCCCTGCCCCTGTGCTCTTGGCGGTAAACACAAAGGCATCGGAGGACTCGTCATATTTCATGGTGACCCCGGCGGTTGAGCTGCCGTTGATGGTGGAGATCATGGAACTCAGCGTAGTGCTTTTGTCAAAGGTGAAGTCGGTACCGTTGATGGACAGGTTGAGCTTTCCGTCGGAATCAAAGCTGAAGGAATTTTTCATCTTGCCTGCAAGGGTTTCCAGGGTGTCGGACTTATTCAGCCTGCTGCTCAGGTTGGCCCCGCTGGAAAAACCGAGGGCGGTCAGGGCTCCGTCAGAACCGTCGCTGAGGGTTATGCTTCCTATGCCGCTGTCCTCCACACCCGAAAGGGTCAGATACCCTTCGCCATTCTCCGACACAGTTACTTTTCCGGTGCCGACAGCCTCATCAATGGCGCTTTGCAGCAATTCGGTTCTGGTAACACCGGAATCCAGGGTGATGGTCGTCTTGTCCCCGTCCAGGTTCAGTACGAAGCTTTTGCCCGCTGCAGCGCTGTAATCGGGGGATGAAGACCCGCAAATATCCTTTGTGACGGCGGGAGAACTTTTATATACTCCCGCCGTGGCCAGGCTGCTGACGGTTATGGTGTGGGTGCCTGCCGCCGCCTCCGAGCTCCCGGTGATCGTGACGACGGAGCTGTCGGTGGAGGAGGTGGCATATTGCTTGTAGGTATTCTGGGAGAACATGCAATTGTCGGTTTTCAGTATGTCAAAATACTTATCGTTGAAAGCTTTGAGGGAACTTGTGATTTCCCTGTAGGCGTCCCTTTTCCATTCGGCAAGCTGCTTTTTCTGGTAAAGCTTGTTCAGGGGCACTTTTTCAGCCGTCATGAGCTTTTCTACCATGGCATCCGCATCGAATCCGCTGACCAGGCCGCTTAGACGGTTTGAACTGCTGCTTATGCTGCTTGTGGAACTCATCATTATACACCTCCCTTTAGTTCAGAAAGTCCAGAAGACTGTGCTGGATTACCTTTGCGCCCGCAGAAAGAGACGCGGAATAGACGGTTTCCGCACTGGACAGCTTGAGGCTTACTTCTGCATAGTCCGCATCCTCATTCTGGCTGAGCAGCTTCGTAAAAGTGATGTAGTTGTCATCCAGGCGGTTTTGCGTAAGCTCTACGTAATTGGTCCTGGCCCCTATCTCCGACCGGCACTTGAGAAGGCTGTTTATATCCCTGTCCAGGTCATCCAGCACACTGCTTACCGATAGATCATGGGTTTCCACCGTAACCGCCGCCGGAGGTCCCCCGTCATAGCTGGCCGTCTTATAGCTGGTCTCTCCTCCGAGGGCCAATTCCAGCTTCTGCAGGGTGTCAAAAAGGCTGTTTCCATCCTTCCCGAATATTTCGTCACATTCCGCATTAATTCTTATTCGGTTGGCGGTGCCAAGCTTATAAAGGATTTCCTCTGTTTCTCCCCGGACGGATTTCCTGCCGTCGGTCAACCCCAGCGTTGAAACCTCCAGACTTCCGCTGTTGAACTGGATGCTGCTTCCGTCCTGCACCGTAAACTTCAATCTTCCGTCTTCTTCAGAGACCTTTATTAAAGGGTCCGGCTGTCCGGTGCCCGCGGGAAAAGCAGCACTGAGCTTGGCCTGCAGCTCTACCTGCAGAACAGATGCATCATAGGTGGTTCCATCCGTAAGGCTGATGGTCTGGCTTACACCATCCAGAACCACCTGGAAATCCAGAGACGGGCTTGCTGCAGTAAAAGTGCCGGTTTTGGCGGATATAAGCTCCGGCTGGCCGTTGATGCTGTCCATATTGCTCAGGTAAAAGCTCTGTAAATCTGCATCGGATACGCTTGAAGACACCACGCCCCCCAGGGATAGATATTTTCCCTTGTAGAGCACCATTTCACCCACGGCCGTCGTTACGCTTTCCATGGGAGCCTTGTCGGTATTGTAGCCGGCAAAAACATACCTTCCTGAATAACTGGAATTGGCCATTTCAATAAAGCCTTTTTTCAGCTCGGTAATTTCCGACTTGATCTTTTCCAGGTCATCGCCGGAGTAGGTTCCATTGGAAGCTTCCACCGTCAGGTCCCTGATCCTTTTGAGATTTTCACCCATGTTCTTCAGGATGGATTCACTGTAGTCCATCCAGGATTTGGCGTCGTCGGCATTCTTCTGAAGCTGGCTCACTTCCGCCAGGTAGCTTCTCATCTTGACAATCCTGGTAGCGGCCACCGGATTGTCCGACGCGTATTGTATGGTATTCCCGGTGGATGCCTGCTGCTGGAGCTTTCCCAGCCTTGACAGATTGCCGTTGATATTTCGGATCATGTTTTGAATCAGCATGCCGTTGGTCACCCTCATATTAACCTCCATGTCCCCAATGTGCCGAATGAATCATCCCATTAGGCACCTGGGGTTAATTGAATTTAATGCACCTGTGGGCGCATGCTTTCCGGACTCGCGTCCTCCAAGCTGTCCGCTCCTTTCTTTTGCGTTACCCTACGCCCATTCCGTTGATCAGCTTGTTCAGGATTTCATCCAGCACGCTGATCATTTTTGCCGATGCGTTATAGGCCTGCTGGTACCGGACAAGGTTTGCGGTTTCTTCATCCAGTGATACGCCGGAGACGGAAGTCCTGCTGTTGTCCAGCTGGTCCAGTATGTTCTTATAGCTGGAATACATCCGGGCCGCATGGGATGTATCCACTCCCATGGTAGACATGATGGAATTTACGTAATCCTCCGGCTTTCCTTCGGCAAATACTCCCCCATCGCTGAAAATTCCGATAAGTCCGTCCAGGTTGCTACTGTTGCCCGCCTCTCCGTTTGCAGAGGCCGCTGCAATCTTGCCATAGTCTTCCTTTATGTCTGACGCGATGGTGATGTTTGCGGCGGTTATGCTGCTGTAAACGGACTCCAGGTCGGAGCTGCTTCCCATAAAATCCTCCGATGACTTGCCGCCACAGGTGAAGAACCTGACTCCGGTGCTCCCATCGGTGCCGATTCCTCCCGCGTGTCCGCTGCAGCCGTGGGTTCCGTCGGAATAAATGCCTTCATTAAAGGCCTTTGCAAATACTCTTGCAAAATTGTCCAGCCTGCTCATGTAGTAGGGGATCCCTTTGTATTCCCCATTTTGTCCGGTCCCGTCCCGCATATCCAAATAGCCCTTTATCTCGCCGCTTTCAAATTCCACATCCATGCCGGTCTTGGACCAGCGTATGCCGTACATGCCGTCCCGGGTGGAACCTTCATCGATGGTATAGCATTCCATTTCGTTGACATTGAAGTGGTTTACCAGGCTGACGCCGTCCAGGACAATCTGAAAACGTACGTCTTTGCTGCCATTGGGAAGGGTGCCTGCCTCCACCTCGTTCACCTGTATATCCGCCAGGGCCGACAGCTTGTCCACCAGGAGGGTTCTTTGATCCCTCAGATCGTTTGCCGGGCTCCCATCCAGCTCCGCCTTGTATATCTGTTCATTCAAATCGCGGATCTGTTTTGCATAGGAATTGATTTCATTCACTTTGACTTTCACGTTGCTGTTATAATCCTTTTTTAAAGAAAGCAGGTTGCTTGCCGCGTTGCTCAGGTACTTGCAAAGAGACTCCCCGTTCTGCACCACAACGGCTCTTGTCTGCTGGCTGTCCGGATCCTTTGCCAGCTCTTCGAGAGCGGAGGAGAAATTCCCCAATACCGTACTCAGACCGTTTTTGGAGGTTTCGTTCATCAGGGCCTCCAGCTCCGACATGGAATTGCTTTTGACATTCCATTCGCCGTATTTGATGTTCTGATGCCAGTACCTCTGGTCCAGGAACTTGTCCCTCACACGGAGGACGGCTGTAAAATCCACGCCGGTGCCTATCATGCCACTCCTGTTGTAAGCCTTCAGGGGGATGGAAGCCTTCTGGCTTGTCAGCTGCCTTGAGTATCCCGGAGTATCCACATTGCTTATATTGTGGTCTACGGTATAGATGGACATCTGGCTTGCCTGCAGGCCCTTGACTGCGATATTCAGACCGAAAAAGGAATTCATGGACGTCACCTCCCTACGGTGCCGGTACCGTTAATTATCTTGTCCAGCATGCCGTCGATGATGTTTACCACCTGCACGCTGGCATTGTACGCATGCTGGTACCGGATCATGTTTGTCATTTCTTCATCCAGGGATACCGCCGACAGGGCTTCTTTCTTATTCTGAATCTGCTGGACCAGGGTGCCCTGATTGGTTTTAAAGCCGGCGGCTTCCTCTCCTGCCGTTCCTACCCAATTGACCAGGAAGGAATAAAAATCGTCAATATTCATCTTCAAGCTGTCGTTGCGGAAATACTCCGTACTTTTGAAATCTACGATTTTATCCGCAATGGACACATCTCCCGATGCGCCTGTGGCAGATGCGGCGATCTTGTTGGGGTCTTCCAGGGCCGGGTTGATTTTGATGTTTCCTGCTTCGAAGGGAAGGCTTTCATCAATTTTGACAAAGAAGTCCACTCCCGTGCTTCCGTCAAGTCCCACACCGCTTCTGTGGATGGCATTGATCTTCCTCGTCATAAGGCTTACCAGCAGATTCAGTCCCGTGCGCAGCTCCGATAGAAGATTTTCTGAAGTTCCCGAAAAGCTGTAAGCTTCCGAGTCG
This sequence comes from Bacillota bacterium, assembly GCA_023424965.1. GTDB lineage: Bacteria > Bacillota > Clostridia > Acetivibrionales > JAFADI01 > JAFADI01. Next base: position 1,401 of record JAFADI010000223.1, on the reverse strand, counting down.
CTGTCCACATCCTCTTCCCGGGTTCCCGATTCCACAGGGGACCCGTTTTCCGCACTGCCTCTGTCTCCGTTTACGTCTCCCCGGGAATTTATCAAGGCCAAAAGTTCTCCCGACTTCAGCTTTACCTCGATGCCGGAATCCTTCCAGCGGACCGTTGTAAAAGCCCCGTTGGAGGAGTTTGTACTGCAGGACAGCTTCATGGCGTTGGTGCCGTTTACCAGGGTGGCTCCTCCCAGGGTTACGCTTACCATGCCTCTGCTGTCTTCCGTAACCTTTATATTGGCATAGCCCGACAATGTGTCCAGCAGTGCATTTAACTGGTCCCGGTAGTCGTTGGCATGGTTTCCTCCCAGTTCGTTTTTCAGGATCAGTCCGTTTAAGTCTGCAACCTGTCCTGCAATGGAATTGATTCTATTTGCCATATCCCTTATCTGGGCATCCAGATCTTTTTGCATCTGTCCCAGTTGCTCCGAAAGCTGGTTGACCATATCCACGAGACTGGTGCCGTATTCCACCAGAGCTTCCCTGCAGGAACGGCTTTCCGGGTCCTTGGCCAGCTCCTCCCAGCCTCCGAAGAACGCATTGATGGCGTTGCCGATTCCGTCCTCCGACAGGTTGTCCATCACCGACTCGATTTCTTCCACCGACTTGCTCATGGTGTTCCAATAGCTGAGGCTGCTGTTTTCTTTCCTGTACATATTGTCCAGAAATATGCTTCTCATTTGCCTCACTTCATCGATGTCCACCCCTGTACCGATTTTATATCCGGCATAGCTTAAAGGACTTTTTTCCGCCAGCACCGTGGTTTGCCTCACATATCCCACGGTGTCCACGTTTGATATGTTGTGGCCTGTCACATCCAGGCCCCTCTGGCTGACAAACATGCCCTGCCTGCCGATCTCATAGCATGAAAAGGATGAACCCATTTTTCCACCTCCCTTTCACCCTATCTCTTTAGATTTACCAGTTCCTGGAGCATTTCATCCGCTGTGGTTATGATCCTGCTGTTGGCCTGGAAGCCTCGCTGGGTGACGATCATCTGACTGAACTCATACGAAAGGTCCACATTGGACATTTCAAGGCTTCCTGCGCTGAGCAGGCCGCTGCCTCCGTTCCCGGCCATGACTCCGTTTATAAAGTCACCGGAATTTGCTGTTGCAACATAGGTGTTGGCTCCGGCTTTTGCCAGCCCTGCCGGATTCTCAAAGCTGGCAAGGGCGACCATGCCGAGGGGCTGCTGCTTTCCGTTGGAGTAAACCCCCATGATGATGCCGTCCTGGCCGATGCTGAAATCTTCCAGGGTGCCGGAAGGATAGCCGTCCACCGTACCGGCCTCAACGGAACTGTCGCCGCTGGTCATGGTGAGGTTGGAGAAATCCATATTTACATTAAAGGAACTGG
>JAFADI010000147.1 GCA_023424965.1 Bacillota bacterium | reverse complement strand
GGACAAAATCCACCACTCCGTATTTGAGCGCAGACTGGGCATAGGAAAAATCCGCATAGCCGGACAGAATGATGACCTTTATGGGCAAGCGGTTTTCATAGATGTGCTTTGCCAGACCGATGCCATTCAAGCCCGGCATTTTAACATCGGTGATGATGATATCCGGAGAGGCTTCCTTGATTTTTTCAATGGCCTCCAGGCCGTTGGAAGCCTCGGAAACCAGCTGGCAGCCGATGGCATCCCACTGGATGAAGTTCACAAGTCCTTTTCTTATTACAGCTTCATCGTCCACAATCATCAGCTTATACATTCATGGGCCCTCCATGGTCGGCAGGAATACGGACAACGACGGTGGTGCCTTCGCTGATCCTGCTGTAAATTGCAATACCGTACTGCTCTCCGTAGAGCAGTTTGATTCTTTTGTTGGAGTTGTAAAGTCCGATATGGGTATGCTTTTCACTTGCGCGCAAGGGAGTGTCCTGTGCGTCCAGGCAGAGGCTGCCGGTATCAAAACCGACGCCGTTGTCAATTACCTCAAACACGACGGTATCTTCCTCCAGCCGGATATTTACCGCAAGTCTGCCTATGCCCACCTTTTCTTCCAGGCCATGGACGATGGCATTCTCTACAATGGGCTGGATACAGAGCTTGGGCAGAAAAAAGCTTTTCAGCGAATCATCGCCCACGTTGATTTCGGTTTCCAGCCTGTCTCCAAACCGGCTCTCCTGTATGGAAATATAAAACTCGATATACTGGAGTTCCTCGCTTATGGTGATTTTCTCCAGATCGCTCATGGTAATGTTGGCTCTCAATATGCGGCTGAAGGGCATCAGTATTTTATTGATTTCTTCCACATCCAGCATTCTGGCGTGCCAGCTGATGGTATCCAGAACATTGAAAAGGAAGTGGGGATTGATCTGGGACTGGAGAGACTTCAGTTCCGATTCCTTTAACAAAAGCTGTTTTTTGTAAACGTCGTTGATGAGGTATTGGATTTCATCCACCATTTTGTTGAAAACATCCGAAAGCCGCCCCAAGTCATTATCCTTGTAGATGGGCATTTTCACTTTAAGGTCTCCGCGCCGGACATATTCTATCCTCTTCATCAGGTCCTTGATGGGCTTTAAAATCCTTGAAGAAAGGAAGATGCTGAGGACGGAGAACAGGACAAGGATATAGAGGATCACCTTGATGTATTGATAAATGCTGTTTGAGAGCTTTGAAAACACTTCCTTCTTTGGGACGGCAATGATGGAAGTCCAGTTGTAGCCCTCGATGGTTTTGGAAACCACAAAATAATCTTCTCCCTTTTCATTGATTTCACTGTAGCTGTCGGTTTTGGACAAAGCGGTATAATAACCGGAAGGCTTTTTACCCAGCATGCTTTTGTCGGAATCCATCAGCACCCTCTGCTTGCCGTCCATGACAAAAGCCCGCATGTTTTTATACTGCAAAAGCCCGCTGTAAAGCTTTGACAGGCTGTCTGCGTCGATTGCCACCACAATGGTGCCGATATACTCCAGCGTATTAATGCTTTTTATCGTCCTCACAAAATAGATGGTGGGATCCTCGGGCGTAGGGGCGAAGATCTGGAAACCTTCCTCCGTAAGGGAAGAAGCACCGTAAACCCGGATGCATTTGTCCGACAGGGATGCGGAGCTGAAGCGGTCCACGTGGTAATAGGTACTCTCATCCTCAAAAACATAAATGGACTTTATCGCCTTGGAATCCCACAGGTAATTGTACAAAACCAGATATTGCAATTGCTTTTCAATGGAAATCTTTTTTGATGCCTGTGAGTAGCTGTCCTCTTCCGTGAATTTTTCTTCCAGGCTCTCCCGGATGATAGGGTTGGACATGAAAAATACCACGGTGGAATTGATCATGCCCAATTGTGCTTCCAGATTCCCGTTGATTTGCTCCAGAAGGTGGACAAACTCTTTTTCCGCATTGTCCGAAAGGATCCCCGAAACGGATTTATAGAAGTAAGTGCCTGTGGCCAGCATGGGGACCAGCACGATGAGGATGGTCAAAAACAACACCTTGTACCTTATATTATTAAACCGGTCCCTTATAAACATCCGGAACCTGTATAAGCTTTTATTGAAATAGGATACAAATCCTTTAAACTTATCCATTTTCTTTTACCCTGTTGAGCGTAAAATAGTAATAACTATGCTATTCCACAGCAACAGGCAAAATCCCTTTATGTAAATATAGGTTGTAAAGAAAATAAAATAAAGTCAAAAAAGTAAAAGGTTTTTATAAAAAAATTTTTTTTGAGTTTTGAGGCCAAAATAGGTAAAATCAGAAAAACAACAGGACATTAAAATCAATTAACAATAAAAGCGCACACTACTATAATTAAGCTGTAAGAAAACAAAACAATTTTCCGGGGGGTATATGATTCATGAGAAAAGTATTCAAAGTAATTCTCGCGGCAGTCGTCATAACAGCAATGCTCGCAAATGTGACGGCCTGCGGAAGCAGCTCCGGTAAAACAGGCGGTGCTGCCGAACCGGCAAAAACGGATACAAACGGGACCGACAAAACCAGTGCAGAAAAGAAAAACCCTGTTACCATCAAATACGCCACTTATTCGGTAGGTACCGACATCGGCGCCCCAATCCTCAAAAAGCAGTTGGAGGAATTCCCCAAGACAAAAGAGGGGGCGGGAATCAAGGTTGAGATCGAAGAAATACCGGGCGTGGATTCCTATGCACAAAAAATGAAGCTGCTGATCGCATCCGGAGACCTGCCGGACGTGGTACAGCCAACAGGCGCAAATTTCATGGATCTGGCAATCAAAGCAGGTAAGGTTGCGGATCTGACCCCTTATTTTGAAGCGGACAAAGAGTTTAAAAGCTCCTATGATCCCAAATCTCTCGAATTTAACACCCGGGACGGAAAGATATACTCGGTACCGCTGAATAAAGAGGCCTGCTTTATCTACTATAACAAGGAACTATTCCAGAAGGCCAATGTAGAAGAACCAAAAACCTGGAAGGAATTCTGGGCGGCCTGCGACAAACTGAAGGTAGCGGGAATCACACCCCTTGCAATGGACACGGCGGATTTCGGCTGGCTTACCTCCCTGATGCTCAGCTCCCTGATCGGGACGGACGGAGAGGCAGGAAACAAATGGATGAACACCCAGCTGCCGAAGGATTACAACACACCTGAAGTGATAAAGGCTTTTGCTGCCGTACAGAAGATATTCCAGGAATATACGACCAAAGATGCTGTGGGCGGAAAATTTGACAACGGTGCCAACCATTTCTTCAAGAGCGAAGTTGCCATGATCACCAACGGACCGTGGATGGTCGGAGACTTCAGCAATAAAGAAAAGGCCCCCGAGGGCTTCTACGATAAGGTGGGCGTTATGCTGTTCCCTGAGGGCGGGATGGTTTCCGTATCCCAGTTCGGATACATGGTGGGAAGCAAGGAAAAGGAAAAGGCAGATGCTGCCATGAGCTTCATCAAGTACATTACTTCTCCGGAATCACAGCTTGAGTACCTGCAGACGGTAGGGAACTTCCCCGATTCACCCAAGGTCAGCATTCCCGACAGCCTGAAAAAGGACAATCCGGTGCTGGCGAAATGCCTTGAACTTTCAACCCAGGCAAAGATAACCTATGCGGAAAACCAGGCCTACTGGTATCCCAATACCCTGGATGTACTTTCAAATCTTCTTCCCCAGCTTGCCTTCAGCAAGATCACTCCTGAGGATTTCAGCAAGAAGCTCACTGAGGCAGCCCAGAAAAACAAGGAATGACAGGTGCCGATCAATAGAAGGCGGATCCCCATGCAGCCATTCGCAGTATGGGGATCTGCCTTGAAAATGAGGGATTGTTTATGATAGGAAATAAAAGACTGTGGATATTTTTATTTTCAGCCCCATGTATGGCCATCTATATCCTGGTATTTGCCGTACCTCTGGTTACCGTTTTCGTCACATCCTTTTGTGATTACACACCTTTTACGACTCCGGCTTTCGCCGGGCTGGCAAATTTTAAAACTCTTTTTGTCGGCAACAGCGATTTTGCAGATGCCATCAGGAATACGCTGCTATGGGTGCTCCTCCAATGCACGGTAAATGTTTTCATCGGAGTGGGGGTAGCGCTCCTACTGTACCGCAAACCCAGAGGTTGGAAGTTTTTCAGGGCCTCCTACATGATCCCCAACATTATACCCACCGCCGCCATGGGATTTATGTTTTTCCTGCTGTACAACCCTGACATCGGCATGGTAAAAGCCCTATGGAGCCTTTTCGGAAGTCCGGATTCGGTGCCCAACCTTTTCGGGAACAGCAGTTACTCCTTTGCTGCGGTGACATCCACCTGGCTTCTTTACTCGGCTTTCAACACCATCCTCGTCATGTCGGAAATCATGGCCATACCGGAGCAGATCTTCGAATCTGCCAAGGTGGACGGGGCAAATGCCTTTCAAATCGACTTGTTCATTACCATCCCCATGCTCCGGAACATTATCGTGACATGCATCATCCTGGCCGCCGTGGGCATGGTTTCACAATTCGACATTCTATACCTTACGACCAGGGGAGGACCGGGCTCCGCATCCTTGAACCTTCCGGTCTATCTTTTTAAAACCGCAAACCTTGAAATGAATTACGGGCTTGCCAATGCCACCGGTGTGGTGCAAATCCTTCTGGGGCTTTTGCTTGTAGTCATCATAGGAAGAGTATTAAAATTCGGACAGCAGTATGACTAGAGGAGGTAATACCCATGAAGAAAAGGTTGAATAAAAACCGGGTGCCCTTGGATTCATCTCTCAAAAGGTTATTTTTCGCAGGCTTGAAGTATTTTGCCCTGTTTGTAATAACGGTGCTTTCCCTGGGACCCATCCTGTGGGTGTTTCTGAGTTCTTTCAAATCCCATCAGGAGTTGTTTTCGGGAAGTCCTTTCTCACTGCCTGCCCACATTACCTTTGAAAACTACAAAAAAGCCCTGGAACTGGCGCCCATAGGGAGGTTTTTTACCAATTCCCTGATCATATGCCTGGCAAACACCGCCCTGAGTATCATCATCGTTTCCTGCTGTGCCTATGTGGCGGCAAGATTCGATTTCAAGCTAAAAAAAGTCATGGTGCTGTTTATCACCGCGGCGCTGCTTTTACCCGCCCAGTCGATATCACAGCCGATTTTTGCCATGTTCAAGGTCTTCAGGCTCTTTGACACCAAGACGGGACTTGTCTTTGTCTACCTGGCCTTCAGCATTCCCGTCACCTTTTACATCATGCGGAGCTATTTTCTGAGTATCCCCAGGTCCCTGGAGGAATCCGCATATATGGACGGGGCAGGCTTTCTGCGCACCTACCTGCAGATCATCGTCCCGCTGGCAAAGCCCGGGATGGCCACTGCGGCGGTGCTCCAATTCCTGAGCTCCTGGAACGAGTTTTATTTCGCGCTGATGCTCACCAGCGGAAACAACGCCAGGACGGTGCCCATCGCACTCAATTACTACACGAGCATGTTCAACAGTCAGTACGGTTCTCTGTTTGCGGCAGTCACACTGACCATCCTGCCAACCATCATCATATTCGTATTCACCCAGGAGCAGGTGGTGGAGAGCCTCACTGCCGGAGCATTAAAAGGTTGATTATTAAAATGGAGGAATGAGGGGTTATGAAAAACAAAAAAATTGTTGTCATCGGCGCGGGAAGCGCATCCTTCGGGTTGACAAACCTGGGCGCCATTTTAAGGACTCCCGAGCTGCAAGGGAGTGAACTCTGCCTCATAGACATAAATGAAGAGGGTCTCAGGCTGATAACAAAGCTGGCGGAGAGGATAAACGGTGAATGGAACTCCGGTTTCACCATAAGAAGCAGCACAGACAGGCTTGAGCTGCTTGAAGGGGCCGACTTCATCATCCTGTCGGTGGCAGTGGACAGGGAGAAATGCTGGAAAATGGACCAGGATATTGCAAAAAAATATGGAATCATGCACTATGCGGAAAATGCGGGTCCCGGGGGGCTGATGCACGCCGCAAGAAACATTGCGGCCATTATGCCCATTTTAAGGGATATTGAGGCTCTGTGCCCCGATGCCCTGGTGCTGAATTTTACCAATCCGGTGCCCAGGATATGCATTGCAGCCGCACGTTATACAAAGGTAAAAATGGTGGGGATCTGTCACCAGCTGGAATTCAGCTATACCCTTGTTGGCAAGGTGCTGGCCCGGGAGCTGCAAATCGACATCCCGGAAAACTATCTTTTCCGGTGGAATGAAGACACGATGAAGGCTTATGGCAGGGTGGTGGAGCAGGTACAACAGAAAGTGGACATACAGGCTGCCGGCATAAACCATTTTACCTGGATCCTTTCCATGAGGAACAAAAGAAGTGGGGAAGACCTGTACCCCTTGTTTAAAGAGCGTTACCTGAACGGCTTTGAGGAATTTGAACCCCTCACACGGGAGGTTTTCGACATATTCAAGATATGTCCTGTTCCGGGAGACTGCCACATGGTGGAATATTTGCCCTATACCCACAACATGATGAAGGATACCTGGAATAAATACGATATACAGATGTACCCCTTGATCGAGGCCCAGGAAGACCGTCATACCATGTGGAAGGAAATAGGCCTGATGGCGGAAGGGAAAAAATCTGTGGACCATCTGAGAAATGTGCATACCGAACGGGCGGAGTCAATCATTGCCGCCGTGGTGGGCAACACATATGCTTACGAGCCTGCGGTAAACATACTGAACCGCGGGTTCATTGAAAACCTTCCCTACGATGCCGTTGTTGAAGTTCCGGCGGCAGTGAGCGCTTCGGGAATCCGGGGGATCGGCGTCGGAAGGCTTCCTGAAGCGGTAGCAGAGCTTTGCAGGAGACAGATCGCCGTGGCGGAGCTGGCCGTGGCGGCTGCGGTGAAGGGCGACAGGGATATGGCCCTGCAAGCCCTCGCCCTTGACCTGATGGTTGACGACCCGGAGATTGCACGGGGCCTTCTGAAAGATTATCTGGAAGCCCAGAAGGATTATTTGCCCCAGTTCTTCCGGCCCGGCAACCAGCTTTAAAAACGATGCCCCACCGATAGGAAAATTTAATGAGAGAGGACGATTGCCCATGAAAAAGAATATCCAGGTCATACAGACTGCCAGGGATACCGATGACAGGCTTACCGAAAAAGAGCCGGTCCTATTCGGAAGTGAGGACCCGGAATGCGAGCTATCCATTATAAATATTTATTCAGACGTGGAATACCAGGATATCGAGGGCTTTGGCGGAGCCTTCACGGAAGCAGGCGCGGACACCCTGTACAGGATGAGCCCGGGAAAAAGGCAGGAGATACTGAACGCCTATTTTAATCCCGTAACCGGTCTGGGTTACTCCCTGTGCCGCACCCACATCAATAGCTGTGATTTTTCCCTTGAGAATTATTCTTATGTGGAAAAGGAGGGAGATATAGGGCTTGAAACCTTTTCCATCGACAGGGACAAAAAATACCTGGTCCCCTTTATTAAGGACGCCCTGCAGGTGCGGGGAGCGGAATTCAAATTGTTTGCCTCCCCCTGGAGCCCTCCCGCATGGATGAAAACCAACGGAGAAATGAACTTCGGGGGCAAGGTTAAAGAAGAATACAGGCAGGTATGGGCGCAGTATTTTGTCAGGTACCTCCGTGCCTATGCCTCCGAAGGGATCAACTTCTGGGGCCTGACGGTCCAGAACGAACCCATTGCCACACAGACCTGGGACTCCTGCATTTATACGGCAGAGGAGGAAAGGGATTTTGTAAAGGACCACCTGGGGCCCCTGCTGGAAAGAGAAGGTCTCCGGGATGTCAAAATCATGGTATGGGACCAAAACAAGGAACGGATCTACGAACGGGCAAAGATTGTGCTTTCCGACCCGGAAGCCGCCGGGTATATATGGGGTACCGCCTTTCACTGGTACGCGGGAGACCATTTTGAGGCCCTTTCCGCGGTAAAGCATGTTTTCCCGGATAAAAAGCTTCTTTTTACGGAGGGCTGCAGGGACAGCAGTTTTATCCTGGGGACCTGGGATACGGGAGAATACTATGCACACAGTATTATCGGCGACATCAACCACTGGAGCGCAGGCTGGACCGACTGGAACCTGGTGCTGAACAGGGAGGGAGGACCCAACCATGTGGGGAATTACTGCGACGCTCCTATCATCGCCGATACCGGAACCGATACCGTATATTATGAAAGCTCCTACTACTATATAGGACACTTCAGCAAGTTTGTAAGGCCGGGAGCCAGGCGGATAGCCTTCAGCCGGTTTGACGACAGCCTTGAGGTGACGGCTTTTAAAAACCCGGACGGAAAGGTCGTTGTCATCGTGATGAACCGGGGGGACAGGGACATCGAGTATAAGCTCCGCTGTGAACACGGCATCGCCGATATGTCCAGCAGGAGTCATTCCATAACCACCTTGATATATGGCGCCTGATCCTGTAAAATAATAAAAAAACCTCGGTTTATAGGAGGTCTATAAACAAACTTTATTGAGGCGTACCATGATCATAACTGTCACCTTAAATCCCGCAGTGGACAAAACAGTGGAAATAGGAAATTTTGAGATCGGAGCAGTGAACAGGGTTTCTTCCATCCGTCTGGATGGGGGAGGAAAAGGAATCAATGTTTCCAAAGTAATTAAAAGTCTTGGAGGGCACAGCAGGGCGTCAGGCATTCTGGGCGGAGCCTCCGGACGCTTTGTGAAGGAGTATGTGGACAGCCTGGGAATAGAAAACGACTTTCTTTTTATCGAAGGCGAGACAAGGACCAACTTGAAAATCGTGGACAGCCACAGGAAAACCAACACCGACATCAATGAGCCCGGCCCCCGGGTCGGCATTGAGGACATTGAAAAACTGGAGAAAATCGTGTTCGGCAATATGGAGAGGGACTCCATCCTGGTGCTTTCCGGAAGTGTGCCCGTCAATGTGGATAAAAACATATACGCCCGATGGATTGAAAGGGCAAAAAAAGCCGGTGCCAAAACCATCCTGGATGCGGACGGAGAATTGTTGAAGCAGGGGGTGAAGGCAGGTCCCTTCCTGGTAAAGCCCAACATTCACGAACTGGAAAGGCTTCTGGGTACAACCTTCAAGGACTGCACTGAAACGGAACGGCTCGCCCGGGGGCTCATGGAAGCCTGCGGCATTGAAATGGCGGCAGTATCCCTGGGGGGAAAAGGTTCTGTTTTTCTGAATAAAGAAGCTTCCATCCTTGCCCATGGGCTGAAGGTTCCGGTTAAAAGTACGGTGGGGGCGGGGGACTCCATGGTGGCGGCCCTCGCATATTCCATTGACAGGGGCTGCGGCTTTGAGAAGGCCGTGATGCTGGCGGCGGCTGCAAGTACCGCCAATGTAATGACTCCGGGAACCCAGCCTCCGTCCTATGAGGTCATCACGGCACTGGAAAGAAAAGTGCTCCTGTCATATATTTATCCCGGGAAATAAATTTAAGAAAGCCGTATGCTTGAGGAAGCTGTCTTGAAGGTAACAATGCAAGGCAGCTTTTAAATGCCGGATACATTTTGATATTGATTCTCATTTTCATTTCTGTTATAATAAGTGCGTTGTTTACTTTTAAATAAGGAAGGGATTTTGAAAATGGCAACCAGGAGAGAACCAAGATTCAAATTGTGCAGAAGGTTGGGGGTAAATGTTTGCGGACATCCCAAAGCCATGAGCAGGGCGGAAAAAGGTAAAACCGGTCCCAAAAAGAAGCTGTCGGAATATGGTATACAGCTTTTGGAAAAACAAAAATTGAAGGCCTATTACGGAATTCTTGAAAAGCAATTCAAAAGATACATAGATAAAGCGGTAAAAAGCAAGGAAGTTACGGGCATAGCCCTGTTAAAGTCCCTGGAAAGCAGGCTGGACAATATGGTGTACCGGATCGGTTTTGCCAGTTCCATACGCCAGGCCAGGCAAATGGTCAACCACGGACATATCCTGGTAAACGGCAAAAGGGTGGACATCCCTTCCTATGGTGTAAAAGTGGGAGAGGAAATATCCCTGAATGAGAAATCCAGGCAGAATGAGTTGTTTGCTTCCAATTTCCTGGATCTTGGATCCTTCAACCTGCCCTATATTGAAAAAGACACGGAGAATTTCAGTGGTAAGCTGTTAAGACTGCCGGAGAAGGAAGAGATACCCATTGAGGTCAATGAAATCCTTGTGGTTGAACTTTACTCCAAATAGCCCTTTCCGGACCTGGGAGGTTATCATGTGCAAATACAACAGTCATTATTTTTGGGAAGGTGTGCTGTCAAATAACAGGGATCCCTGGAAAAGCTGCTTTGAGGACCTGCAGTCCCCCATGGATGCCATTTTTATAAACACCGTTGTTATTGACTACAACAGAGACACCCTGGATAATAACTGGGCCTGCTATCCCGGTGTAAAATCCTTGTTGGGTTTTCTCCAGTATGTATACCTCCCCATGGCTTTCTTTTATATAATAAACCGGGAGTGCCGGGAACTGTATATTCCCGTGCGTTCAAGCAGCTCCTTCATAGAATATGTGACTGCTTCCGGGTGTGTACATTCAAAAGTTATGGCGGACTCCATCAACGAATTGAAAAATTGCTGGGGCCTGGAGGATGAACTTTGCCTTCGAAAGATTAAAGCCTTCTGCCGGAAATTCAATGAATTCTGGAAGGGAGATGACCTCATCCTGAATATCGGTGTTTTTTCAAACACTTTTGAGATTTCAACCTATATAAGAAAAAATATGGGGTTTGCCGAAGTGCTGGAGGAAGATGCGGGCTTTACGCCAGCACAGTTGTATAAGCTGTGCAAGGGCTTTTATAAGGACAAGTTCCTCCAAAAAACCTTTGTGAAAATTCTGAATAACCGGATCGGATGCGTCATATAAAAAGTGTGGGCCTGCGGTAAGATAGCGGCGCACACTTTTTGTATGGGCGTCACACAACGGCTCCAAGCAATAAAATCTCTTCATTCTGTTGATATATGGCGGGGAACTGGGAGACCGGCAGGGGATTTACACCTCTTCCCGCCTCAATGGTAAACCCGGGACGCCTGAAGTCCTGTATGAACCAGTCCTTATAGCCTGCATAAGAGGCTTCCGGCGGGTTTGGCAACACCCGATATCCACTGGCCCTCGAAAACAATTGGGCAATTGTCAGGGACCCGGCAGGTATTATGTTCCCATAATTATAGAATATTACCTCTCCCTGGGTGTGGTATGCAATGACCAGCCTGAAATTATTCTGCCTTGTGAAATTCGCCATGGCGGTTGTCTCGGGCTCCGACAAGGGCGAAGGACCGCCGTAGTCTCTCGGAGCAGGTCCGGTAATGCCTTGCGCCAGCTGCATTTGGTGTTCTGTTTCCCAGCCTGCGGGATAGTTCAGATTCAAGTCCGTTCCCCGGATGTTGGCCTTCCACACGCTCGGAAGAGGACGTCCGGTGGTATTCAGACGTGCCGCCTGGGTGTAGGCCGGGTTTGTATAGTTTGGCCAATAAGTCACAAGGTCCACACCGTCGGGGTTGACCATCGGCACAAGGTATATACTGCTGTAGTTCCAGATGTCAGCCAGGTTATAGCCCCGGATTCTCCCGCCTACCGAATAGGCTTTTGCAAAATTTTCAACGAATTTCATCAGCAAGGGTGTGGTTATCCATTCATTTGCATGGTGGGAAGCATTATAGGAAACACGGTTTGAACCTCTTCCAAGCCTTATGGTATGCAGGCTTTTACCCATGACGCTGCTTCCTATAGAGCCGGTTTCAATAAAGGGGTACCTTGCCCTGAGTCCCCGTATCTGCCTCTCCATGATCTCATAAGTATAGTCTATATCGGTAAATACAATATCAATTCCATAGGGTACGACAATCTGCTGGCCGATTCTCAGCGCGTTGGGACTTATTCCCGGATTTGCAGTCAATATGGCGTTCAAGGTGGTGTAATACCTCCGGGCAATGTTGTACAAAGTATCGTTGGGGCGGATGACATACGTATCATAACCCAACAGAAGCCTTTCAAAAACACTCCCGGTGGCGGGACCTACAATACCGTCAGGGGAAAGTCCGTTGTCCCTTTGAAAGGCGATGACAGCCTGCCGTGTTTGAGGTCCGAAGCTCCCGTCTACCGTACCGGCGTTATACCCTATTCTGTTAAGAAGGCTCTGAATCAGCTTTACATTTGGGCCTGTAGATCCTAAAGCAAGTGTTTCCATCTTCATTCCTTGATTTTTGTTTCCAATAATATTTTATTACTGAAGAAAGCCAAATGTGGCTGTCCGGGGTAATTATTGTAAACTTATTTGAATGAGCAACCTATTCCTTGACATATAACAAACATTATTGTAATATGTTTGTATATAAACAAACGTATTGAGGATGTGTTTGATAATGAATGTTTCTGATTTGTTTTGGAAAGCTTCTGCGGAAGAGATGAAAAAGGGATATATTGAAGAAGTAGATTGCCATCAGTGCCTTCTATGCGGTAAAAGAATAGACAAAGGGATTATCTACCAGGAGGAGGGCGTTTTTTATGAGGCTTACAGGTATATGAGGCTTCATATTGAAAAACAGCATGGCTCCGTTTTTGAATATCTCATGGGCCTGGATAAAAAATTCACCGGCCTCACAGAGCATCAGAACAGCCTTCTCAGGCTTTTCTACCAGGGGAAAAGCGACGAAGAGGTGCAAAAGGAACTGGAGATAGGGAGTACCGCCACCATCCGGAATCACCGGTTCGTACTGAAGGAAAAAGAGCGTCAGGCCAGAGTGTTTCTAACTTTAATGGAGCTGCTCAAGGAAAGGTCCGGCAAATTTTCTGGCCTTATCCCACCGCATGATACGGCCAGAATGGTAGACGACCGCTACAGCATCACGGAAGAGGAAAATGAAAAGACCCTCAAAAAGTTCTTTCACCAGGGTCTCAATGGCCCCCTCCGGACTTTTGACATGAAGGAAAAAAGCAAGCTGGTAGTTTTGAGGCACATCGCAGGGCGTTTTGACCCGGGCCGGACCTACAGCGAAAAAGAGGTAAATGAAATACTCAAGGGAGTCTATGGAGATTTTGCAACCTTAAGAAGATATTTGGTCGAATATGGTTTTATGGACAGAAAGTCCGACGGAAGCCGGTACTGGCTAAAACAGGAGGACCAGGGAAGGAGTGAGGAAAATATGGACCGTAAAAAAGAATTGAAGGAACAATATAAAGAAATCAAAACAGCTGCCGGAGTTTACCAGATAAGAAATCTTAAAAACCGGAAAGTGCTGGTGGAAACCACACCGAATCTGAAAACCATCAACGGCAGGCTGATGCAGCTCAGGGGAGGAGTACACAAGAACCGGCAGCTTCAGGCCGATTGGGAGAATTTCGGGGAAGATGCCTTTGTCTTCGAAGTGCTGGAGGTGCTGGAAGAAAAGGAAGATGCCTTTTTTGACAAAAAGGATGCGTTGAAAAAGCTTGGCGCCAAATGGCTGGAAAAGCTGCAGCCTTATGGAGAAAAGGGCTACAATAAAGAAACCCTGGCTGTTTTGCCGGAATAGAGGACTTTTATAAGGGATAAAGAAGGCCACAGCCTCCTTATCCCTTCATATCTTCTTTAAACAGGATGGCCGAAATGTTCACCACATCTTCGTCGACCACCTTGTAGCATACCTCCAGCCCATTGCGCTCTCCGTCAATGATCCCGGCGGCCTTGAGCTTGGCAAGGTGCTGGGAAACCGTAGATTGGGGAAGTCCCAGGCATTCCTGGATTTTTGTCACGTTGCACTTGTTTTCGATCAACCCTTTGACAATGCACAATCTGTGAGGGTGAGCCAGAGCCTTTATTTTTTCGGCCTTCTTTTCGTATTTTTTGAAATCCAGCAATACGGAAACCTCCTTATTGAGATTAAATGAAGAGGCTCATGTCGGAATCTTCGGCAGAACCCAGGAAAGAAGCCACACCGCCGATTGTAACACCGTCCATGAGTTCTTCCTTGCGGATGCCCATGATATCCATGGACATGTTGCAGGCCACAAAGCTGACGCCGGCCTTTCTCGCCTGGTCCATCAACGCTTCCAGGGAAAGCACCTCTTTTTTATTCATCAGGTAGCGTATCATCCTGGGGCCCATTCCGGCCATGTTCATCTTTGAGAGGGACAGTTTTTTTGATCCCCTAGGCATCATAACACCAAACATTCTTGAAATCAAATCTTTTTTTACCCCCGAACCATCCGGCTTCCTCAGGATATTCAAGCCCCAGAAGGTGAAGAACATGGTGACCTTTCTTCCCATGGCGGCCGCACCGTTCGCAATGATAAAGGAGGCAATGGCTTTATCCAGGTCATTGCTGAAAACGATCATGGATTTGTCGTTCTTTCTTTGTCCTGCCGCCATATCTTTTGGCTTCAATTCCTTCTTGATGACGGCGGTAAAGGCATTGTCCTCAAAGCCTGCATGCATAAGTCGGTTCCCCGTAGTCCTGCACCAGGCCTTGATGTCATCCTGAAAAGCCGGATCAGTGGCTTTTACCTCAAGGATTTCATTGTAATTCATTGCCTCCATGGTTTCATAGACCTTCATAATGGGTCCCGGACATTGGAGGCCGCAGGCGTCCAGCCGTATTTTCACATCTGCGGCACATTGGTCGTCATTGCAGTCCACAGGCCTTATCTCATCGTTTTTCAGTATCCGGTCGTATTCGTATATGTCTTCGTTGGCCTGTTTTTGTACCGCCAATTGGTAGGTCTTGTAACCTCCGCTCAAGTTCCTCACATGAGCATATCCTTTCTGCAGCAGCGTCCTGCAAACCTGATAGCCTCTCAGACCTACCTGACAGAATATATAAATTTCCTTGTCCCGGGGAATCTCCGCAAGCCTGTCCCTGATCTCATCTGCCGGAATATTTACGGCTCCGCGGATGGTTCCCAGCTTAAATTCCTCAGGTGTCCGGACATCAATCAGCAAAGCCCTGTCCCTTTCGATGCCGCCCACTTCATCCCAGTGAAAGATGGGGCAGTCTTTCTTTAGAATGTTGGAGGCAGTGAACCCGGCGATATTCACCGGATCCTTTGCCGAGGAATAGGGGGGAGCATAGGACAGCTCCAGTGTTTCCAGGTCGAATACCGTCATTTCCCCGCGCATGGCGGTGGAAATAACATCCATCCGTTTATCCACCCCCTGATATCCCACAATCTGCGCCCCCAGAATCCGCCCGTCGTTTTTACCGAAAAGCAGCTTGACGGACATGGGGATGGCTCCCGGATAATAGCCTGCATGGGATGCGGAATGGGTAAAGGATTTTTCGTATTCAATGCCGTTTTTCTTTAATGTCCTTTCATTATTCCCTGTAACCGCCACCGTAATGTCAAAAATCTTCACGATGGAGGTTCCCTGCGTCCCATGGAACTTTTCTTCCCGGCCGCAAATGTTGTTTGCCGCAATCCTGCCCTGCTTGTTGGCCGGTCCGGCAAGAGGGATCAGGGCCTCCCGCCCGCCGACAAAATCCTTCACTTCAACGGCGTCTCCCACGGCATAAATGTCGGGGTCCGAGGTCCGCATGGTTTCATCCACAAAGATGCCTCCGGTCTTTCCTATTTTAAGGCCTGCGTCAGCCGCCAGCCGGATCTCGGGTTTAACTCCGATGCCCATCACCACCATATCGGCTTTAAGGGTTCTTCCGCTGGAGAGCTTTACACCGATGGAGGCATCCTCATCCTCAAAAGCTTCTACCGCATCCTTGAGATAAAATTCCACTTCCTTGGTCTTCATATGCTGGTGAACCAGTGCCGCCATGTCATAATCCAGGGGACCGATGACATGGTCAGCCAGTTCCACCACCGTAACTTTAACTCCGCGCAAATGAAGGTTTTCCGCCACTTCCAGGCCAATAAAGCCGGCACCTACCACAACGGCCCTTCTGGGATTCATCTTGTCCACGTAGTCTTTGATTCGATATGTATCCGGAATATTCCGCAGCGTAAAAATCTTCGGAGAGTCAATCCCCGCCAGTCCCGGCTTTATAGGCTCCGCCCCCGGGGAAAGGACCAGCTTGTCGTAGCTTTCCCCATAGGTCCTTTTTCCTGCTTTGTCATAGATTTCAACCCGTTTGGCTTCTCTATCTATTTTTGTAACCTCGCTGTTCACCCTCACATCAATTTTGAAGCTTTTCTTCATCTTTTCGGGCGTCTGTATCAGCAGTTTATCTTGCTCCTTGATGATACCGCCGATATAATAGGGGAGACCACAGTTTGCAAAGGAAATATGTTCACCTTTCTCCACCAGCAGGATTTCAGCCTCCTCATCCAGCCTCCGGAGCCTTGCGGCGGCACTGGCACCACCTGCCACACCGCCGATGACAACAACTTTTAAGCCCATAGGGAACCTCCAAAACACATTTTAATATTATTATATTTAGATTTTACGATATACAAAATCGTTTGTCAATTGAAGCCCCCGAACTCTTTACGGTCTTCATAAAATCTTCACAATTGGATGATATACTTTTTAAAAAGATTATAAAGGTGGTATGAGAATGAGCAGTTCCAAGCAGGCATCCAGGAAACCACAGAGCAAAGGGAAAGGAAATGCCAGGAATTTTGTGATTGTCGGTATCCTTGCGGTTCTCGTCATCGGGTATCTGGCTTTTACCGGGAGCAGGGGCGCAGGAGATGCAAAAACTGCTTCTGCCGGAAGTGATCTGGTTATACCGAAAAGCGAAGTCACCGGGACAGTGAAGTTTTATCCATACAAAGCCGGCAATACGGCAATGGAGGTAATGGCGGTAATGGCCAGCGACGGGACCATCCGAACCGCCTTGAACACCTGCCAGGTATGCAACGGCTCCCCCAGAGCTTATTATGAGCAGCAAGGGGATGTAGTGGTCTGCCAGAACTGCGGAAACAAGTTCAAAATGGACATGATCGAAAAGGAAAAGGGCGGATGTAATCCCGTCCCCATTTTGAAAGAGGATAAAACGGAAGACGCATCCAACATAACGATATCTGCAGCCTTCCTGGAAGCAAACAAGGGTTTGTTCAAGGTGTGGAAAAAGCAATAAAATGAAAGCGGGCTATACACAGGGATAGCTCGCTTTTTTAACGCCTAAAGCATTTTCCCGATGGTGCCCAGCAGTTCTTCCACCACTTCATTGTCACCGGCCTGGATCCTTTCGATGAGGCAGCTCTTCATGTGGCTTTCCAGTACGAGCTTGCTGATGGATTTCATTGCCGCTTGCACTGCAGATATCTGATTTAAAATATCATCACAGTAGACATCCTTCTCTATCATGCCTTTAATGCCTCTGACCTGTCCTTCCACACGGTTCAGCCTGTTGATCAAGGCCTCTCTTTGCTTTTGGGACCGGGTTTTTGTTCTGTGTCCCGGTTCCATTTCCTCATGATGCCCGCACTGCAATTTTAAATCACTCATTTTATCTCCAACCTCCAAATCTATTCATACGAAAAACTGTGGGGCGTCAAGCCCCAGCGCTTTTCGTCGGATTCACTCCGCAAATGGCTGTGGCAGGATGCAAGGAAAGGGCTCCGGCAGCGGATCCCTTCCTTGCATCCTGTTATTATGTTCCCGTTCAGCAGCATTTATTACTTTATAATTCTACTACAGAAACCACGTCATAGCCAGCGTCTTCGACTGCATTTTTCAAAGTGGCTTCCGCCACATCGCCGCTGAGTTCCACAACGGCCTTTTTCTCTTTCAGGTCCACCGCCACCTTTGCGACGCCCGGAACTTCCTTCAGGGCTTCTTCCACATGCTTTACGCAGTGACCGCAGCTCATGCCCTCAATGTTCAATTGCTTCTTCATAGTACGTACCTCCTCAGGGTATTATTTAAAATCAAAAGGCTTTAAAAGTTTATCCACCTGCTCTGGCTTACCGTTTTTGTCCTTCACCTCAACCTTGGCAAAGGCCCAGCCTTCAACCTGATCGGGCTTTACTCCCGCATCGATGAAGGGCTGGGGATTCAGGACGAACACGATGTCCTTGTCATTGGTGTTCATATCCTTGGCCCATTCAAACATGTTGCCGTTGCCCAGTGCTACGCCGTAATGGTCCAGCTTTTCATGATAACCGATGACATCCCGGCGGGTTTTGACGATCTGGTTGAAGGATTCCAGGGGAGTGGGACTGCCCTTGTAGGTGAACTTATCCTGTCCGAACTCCGCCTTGTAAACAAGCTTGTCACCGGCCACCATCTCTTTTGGCAGCTTATTTATGTCAAGCCCCGCATCGATAAAGGGCTTTGCATCAAATTCCAGCATGGCATCGGGTTTGCCTTCACTGCTGAAGTCCTTGCTCCAGATAAATCTTTCCCCGGTGGGGGAGACAAGGGCCCAGCCATTGTTTTCCTCATCGGATTTGATGCTGTCGGGAATTTTTTTCAAAACCGCTTCGAAAGAAGTCGTTGCCACTTTACCTACCACATCGGCGGACTGGCAGGCGGAAAGGGAAAATACCGCCGCCAGGGCCAGGGCTGTCAATCGAATTTTCGTTCTCATCGCTAAAACCTCCATAAATTTATTTGATCTTAAAACTTTTTAACCGCAATGCATTGGTCAGTACGGAAACAGAGCTTAAGGACATGGCAGCCGCCGCAAATATGGGGTTCAGCTTGGGCCCGCCGAAGGCATACAGCAGTCCGGCGGCAATAGGGATACCCGCCACGTTGTATCCGAAGGCCCAGAAAAGGTTCTGCTTAATGTTCCTTATGGTGCTCTTGCTCAACTGTATGGCCGCCGGAACGTCCATGAGGTCACTCCGCATAAGGACAATATCCGCAGATTCCATGGCGACATCTGTACCCGAGCCGATGGCGATGCCTATATCCGCCTGGGCGAGTGCCGGAGCATCGTTGATACCGTCGCCCACCATGGCCACTTTTTTGCCTTCCGCCTGCAGCATTTTTACTTCATTGGCTTTGTCCTGGGGAAGGACCTCGGCCAGTACCCTGTCGATGCCCACCTGTTTTGCAATGGCATCCGCCGTCCTGCGGTTGTCCCCGGTGATCATTGCCACCTGGATTCCCATGGAGTGGAGCTTTTTAATGGCATTTGCACTGCTCTCCTTAACCACATCGGCCACGGCAATAATCCCCGCAAGCTCACCCCGGACCGCCACATACATGGGTGTCTTGCCTTCGGAGGCCAGCCTGTCGGAATCCGTCTCCAGCTGCGCCAGACCGATCCCCCGGTCTACCATCAGCTTCCGGTTGCCGAGAAGTACATCCGCACCCTCGATTTCCACCTGGATGCCATGGCCCGGGATGGCTGTGAATTTGTCAACCTTCAACAGCTCCAGGTTTTCTTTTTCGGCTCCCTTGACAATGGCTTCACCCAGGGGATGCTCCGAACCCTTTTCAGCGGAAGCGGCAAGCTGGAGAAGTTTTTCCCGTTCAAAGGGGGCAGTGGTGACAATATCCGTCACCTCCGGCTTACCCTCGGTAATGGTGCCGGTTTTGTCGAAGACGATGGTGTTGATCTTGTGGGTGCTCTCCAGAGCCTCTCCGCCCTTGATAAGTATACCGTATTCGGCGCCTTTGCCGGTACCCACCATGATCGCCGTGGGGGTGGCAAGTCCAAGCGCGCAGGGGCAGGCGATCACCAGCACCGCAATAAATATTGTAAGGGCAAAGACGGGTGACTGGCCCGTCAAAAACCACGCCAAGGCGGACAGGGCAGCGATTGCAAAAACGATGGGTACAAAATAACCGGATACGATGTCCGCCATCTGGGCAATGGGAGCCTTGGAGCCCTGAGCGTCCTCCACAAGCTTGATGATCCTGGCAAGGGCCGTGTCGCTTCCCACCTTGGTGGCTTTAAACCGGATGGAGCCGTGCTTGTTGATGCTGGCTCCAATGACCTTGTCTCCGGGATTTTTTTCTACGGGGATGCTTTCTCCCGTCAGCATTGACTCGTCGACAGAGGTGCTGCCTTCCAGAACTTCACCGTCAACGGGTATTTTTTCTCCCGGCTTGACCAGGATCACATCGCCGACTTCAACCTCTTCAATGGGTATTTCGATTTCCTTGCCCTCCTGGATGACGGTGGCCGTCTTTGGGGCAAGACCCATCAGCTTCTTGATGGCTTCCGAGGTCCGGCCCTTGGACACCGCTTCAAGGGATTTTCCCAGCAGGATGAGGGTGATGATAACCCCGGCGGTTTCAAAGTACAGATCCTCCACATATTTGAAGTCCCCGTTGAAAATCCTGTAGGTGGAGTAGAGGCTGTACAGGATGGCCGCGGAGGTTCCCATGGCAATGAGGGAATCCATGTTGGGACTTCTCCGCCAGATGGCCTTGAAGCCTACCGAATAGAACTTATTTCCCGCGATTACAATGGGTATGATCAGTCCGATTTCCACCAGAGCGTAGACCAGGGGATACTGCATGGGGTTCAGCCACTGGGGGATGGGCCACTTCAGCCACCATATCATTGCTCCCATTGCAACATATAATAAGGGAATACAGAACAGGGCGGAAACAATGAATTTTGTCCACAGGGTCCGTATTTCTTTTTGTTTCCTCAGCTTATCTTCATCCACTGCGGCCTGGCTTTCGATTTCCAGGGCTTTGTATCCGGCTTTTGTGATGGCCTGTTTGATTTCCGAAATGCGCACCTTGGAGGGGTTGTATCTGACGGTGGCTTTTTCTGTGGCAAAATTGACGGATGCAACGGATATACCCTCCAGCTTTCCCACAACTCTTTCAATCCTGCTGGCGCATGCCGCGCAAGTCATACCCTCAATGGGTATGGAAACTTCTTTTTCGTTTATTTCCTCCAAAGCCTCATAGCCGGCTTTAGCAACAGCTTCCTTGATATTTTCGGCATTGACCTTATCTTCCTCATAGGCGATGGTCAGCTTTTCCGTTGAGTAGTTTACACTTGCCTCCAGAACGCCGTCCAGCTTTTTTACCGCCCTTTCGGCGGCTTTTGCGCATGCTGCGCAGCTCATGCCCAGAATCTTAAAATCTTCTTTTTTCATATCCACACCTTCCCATATCTTGAGCTCTATCCTTGCTTTTATAAATACCGAACGGTATAATTAATATAAGCGCTTATTTACAACTAGTTCAATATACTATACCCCCCTAATGTATATTCTAGTATCATGTTACTTGATCTTTTTATTTTTGTCAATACGTATATTTAAAATACGGAAGCTCCGGTGTGGTATACTATAATATAAGCAAAGCTGCATAAATGGGGTGTGGTGTATGAATCCTTCAAAATACGGCTGCGAAAATTGCAGACATAAGCTCTGTGCCAGAAGAGTACCTATTTTCAAGGAATTAAACCCGGAAGAATTAAACAGGGTTGTGGAACTGATTGTCAGAAAGAGCTATGCCAGAGGTGAAATTGTCATGCTGGAAGGCAGCCTGCAGGATAGCCTCATTATAATAAACCGGGGTCAGGTAAAGGCTTTCCGCTATACCCAGGAGGGAAAGGAACAGATCCTCTATATTTTTTCCGAAGGGGATTTCTTCGGGGAGAAAAATCTGTTGAGACAGCAGGAGGCGACCTACAATGTGGAGGCACTGGAAGAAACCCATACCTGCATGATCAACAAAAAGGATTTTCACCGGCTTTTAAGAGAGTATCCCGACATCAGCTTCAAGATCATCGACGAACTTTCCGTCCGCCTGGACCGGCTGGAAAATGCCATACAGAATATGGGCGCCAAAAATATCGAGGCAAGGGTCAATGGGGTATTGCTGGAATTTTCAAGGAAATACGGCAGAGAACACCCCAGGGGGGTACTGATCGAGCTGCCCTTGAGCCGTGAAGGTGTTGCCAATTACATTGGGGTCGCGCGGGAGACCGTCAGCCGTAAAATGAGCCACCTGCAGGATGAGGGCATTATTGAAATGATAGGTAATAAAAAGGTCGTCATTCTTGACATGCAGGCCCTGGAACAGGGCATTCAATAGAAAACCTCGGATGAAACCGGAGCAAAGCGCTTCGGTTTTTTCTTTTTCAAATTATGACTGCCGTCACAGTTTTTTAAACCGGAGCGGTGTATGATTGAATCAAGGTTAAGGCAGCGAAACAATTAGGAGCATTGAAGGAGGAAAAATTATGGATACGTTAAAAATCGCAAAGGATATATTCTGGGTGGGTAAAGTGGATGACAGGAAGGTTCCCTTCCACCGCTTGATTCTTGAGAGAGGTACCACCTACAACAGCTATCTTTTGACGGCAGAAAAGCCCACCGTCATTGATACCGTGGACATTGCCTACGGCAAGCAATACGTCGACAACCTGAGCAAGGTGATCAATCCGGAAAGCATCGAGTATATCGTCATAAACCACGTGGAGCCGGATCATGCCGGAGCTCTGCCGGCCCTGGCGGCAAAGGCGAAAAACGCCAAAATCGTAACCACGGGAATTGCGGCCGGACTGTTAAAGGAGATGTTCAAGCTCCATCACCGGGAGTTCGTGGTCGTAAAAGACGGCGATACTCTTGATATCGGCGGAAAGACCCTGAAATTTCTGGAGACTCCCTACCTGCACACCGAAGAAACGATGGTTACCTATGCGACGGAGGACAAGATCCTTTTCCCCTGCGACATCTTCAGCACCCACATTGCCAATGACGAGCTCTTCAACGATCTGGCAAAAGAGGAATATATAGAGGATTTCAAGGTGTACTACAGGCTTATTATGGGTCCCCACAGGCCCTATGTGAGACAGATGCTTGAAAAGCTGAAAACACTGGATATAGAAATGATTGCTCCGTCCCACGGCTATATTCTCCGCCAGGCCCCGGACAAATTCATTCAAATGTATGACGACATGAGCTCTCTAAAGAATGGGGAAAGGCCGAAAAAGGTTACCGTCGTCTACTCCACCATGACGGGCAATACCGCCAAAATTGCCCAAAAACTGGCCCGGGGACTTGAGGAGGCGGGAGTTGAAACCTCGGTATTCAACCTGAAGAATGCGGATCTGGAAGAAGTGAAAAACCGGATTCTTGACAGCGACGGAGTACTGGCGGGAAGCTCAACCAGGTATGCCGA
Organism: Bacillota bacterium; assembly: GCA_023424965.1. GTDB lineage: Bacteria > Bacillota > Clostridia > Acetivibrionales > JAFADI01 > JAFADI01. Next base: position 16,767 of record JAFADI010000147.1, on the reverse strand, counting down.
CATGGTGGGAAATATTGAAGAGCTCCTCAAAGCCCTGGAAGGGGAAGCTGCCAAAAACAAATTTGCGGCAGCTTTCGGGTCTTATGGCTGGAGCGGCGAAGCAGTCATGCATATCGAAAATTACCTCCACAAAGCAGGATTTACGGTAATCGACCAGAAGTATCTTATCGGAAACACAGGAGTGGATATGCCTCTCTTGCCGCTGAGAGTGAAATTTGCCGGTGAAGACGGCCTGAATACTGCCGAAGAGGCGGGCAAGGTTTTCGGAGAACAGGTTTTAAGCCATTGACAGGACTCTATCCAATTTGATGAGTAGAAAAGAGGAGATTTTATGCATACATTTACAGCTTCACAAAGCATCGGAGAAATCGTAACCGCCCTCCCAAAGGCGAGTGACATCTTCAGAGAATACAATATTGATTTTTGCTGCGGAGGACACAGGAATCTGTCTGAAGCCGTCAGGGCCCAGGCATTGAATGAGCAGGAAATACTGGAAAAGCTCGAGGAAGCCTGCATGGAGACAAGGAACCTCACGGAGGGGCCTGATTTCGGAAAGATGCCGCCAGAGGCTCTCATCGATTATATCGTAAGCACCCACCATGCCTTTCTCAAAAGGATTCTTCCCGAGCTCGGGGAGCTCACGGCCAGGCTCCTGAGAGTCCATGGGCCCAGGCACCGCAATCTTTTCGAGGTTTACAAGCTGTTTCACGGACTGAAGGTGGAACTGGAGCAGCACCTGGTGAAGGAAGAGGAAATATTGTTTCCCATGCTGAAACAATATGGCTCCACGCCGTCAGAGAGAATTCTTAACGATATAGGCAAGGTAATGGCGGAAACGGAAGGCGAGCATGAAACAGCCGGAACTGTTCTCAAGGAGCTGAGAAAAGTGACAGGGGAATATACGGTGCCGGAAGACGGCTGTGAAACTTACCGGCTGACCTTCCACAAGCTCGAGGAACTGGAGGCGGATCTATTCCAGCACATCCACCTGGAAAACAACATTCTTTTTAAAGAGGTTTCCTCCGCAGCTCTGTGATTTATATCAAGGATTTTTGTGTCGGACATTACAGGCATAATTATACAAGTCCAATAAAATATAAGCATCAGATGAACCGACGGGAGTGAAACATATGATCAATTTACCCACTTTAAAAAGGCAGCACAAGGAAATCGGCGAAATGCTTGGAGATTTGAAGCAGAGCATCGGCAGGGACAATGTGGCGCAGGAGGCCTCGGATATTGCACGTAAAATCAGCCTGCTGGCCGGAAAATTGAAAGTCCATCTCAATACCGAAGACCAGTATATGTATCCCCAATTGCTCCAAAGTGAGCACCTGGAACTAAAAAATATTGCCCGGACCTATATCGATGAAATGGGGTATATAAGCAAAGCTTTCATGGAATACAAAGACCGGTTCAATACAAAAATGAAAATCTCCGGCAACCTTCCGGGCTTCATGAAAGAAACCCGTGAAATCATTGAAATTCTTGAGGAAAGAATAGCAAAGGAGGATGCATCCCTATATACCGTCCTGGAATAAAATCCGCAGCTATGATATATGCTAAAAGAAAACCAGCGCAATGGCAGCAACCTTATACCTGCCCCGGGTATATAGAACCGCTGTCATTGTGTTTCTGCAAAAATAAAGTTTTTCTATTGTTGACAGTCAGAGTCCTTTATAGTAAATTGAAATCATAAAATTATTTGAGGGGGTGATAGGAGGATGGATGATAATCCTGCGGATAGACGAAGAAGTAAGATACATTGGGTACAGCTGCTAAAAATAAGCTATTATATAAGGCCTTAATAGACCCCTGTCCGGTGTGTTTGTTATGCCTTTTTTAATTTTTCTGAAATTTTACAGCGGAGGATGGAAATGATCGGTGAAATTTTATTTTTAGCGGTGCTCATTGTATTAAATGCTTTTTTTGCTGCTTCGGAAATTGCGTTGATTTCGTTAAATGACAATAAAATCAGACTGATGGCGGAACAGGGAAATAAAAAAGCCAAATTGCTTCAAAAGCTTTTGAGTGAGCCCAGCAGGTTTCTTGCCACCATTCAGATCGGCATCACCCTTGGTGGTTTTCTCGCCAGTGCTTTTGCAGCGGAAAGCTTTTCCGGAAGGCTTGTGGACCTTTTAAAACTGACGGGGGTCCCAATTCCTCAAGAATGGCTTAAAAATATATCGGTAATTATCATAACCCTGGTATTGTCTTACTTTAACCTGGTCCTGGGCGAGCTTGTCCCCAAAAGGCTGGCCATGAAGAAATCGGAGGCCATCTCTATGGTGGCTGTGCAACCCCTAAGCTTTTTGTCCATGGTGACCGGCCCCTTCGTAAAGCTCCTTACCCTATCAACAAACTTTTTCGTCCGGCTGCTTGGCGTAGACCCCAATGAAGAGGATGAAAAGGTCACGGAGGAAGAAATCCGCATGATGGTGGATGTAGGGGAGGAAAAAGGAACCATTCACGAAACGGAAAAACTGATGATCAATAACATTTTTGAATTCAACAACAAAACCGTTTCCGATATCATGACCCACAGGACGGAAATTGTAGCACTTCCAGTGGAAGAAGACCTGGATGGCGTCATCACCTTCATAAATGCGGAAAAATACTCCAGAGTTCCGGTGTTTGAAGAGAATATCGACAATATCATCGGTATATTGCATTCCAAAGACCTCATCGAGTATGCGTTGACAGATGCACCCAAAGAGGCATTCTCCTTAAAGGAAATTATCCGGCAGCCTTATTTCGTTCCTGCATCCAAGAAGACAGACGAATTGTTTAAGGAACTTCAAAGAAATAAGACCCACATGGCCGTCATTATCGACGAATATGGAGGAACGGCGGGGATTGCCACCATGGAGGACCTTGTGGAAGAAATTATGGGAAATATTTTTGACGAATACGATGAGGAAGAAAAAGAAATTGACAAAATCGATGAAAATACATTTATCATCAACGGTTCTACAAGCCTGGATGTGGTAAAAGAATACCTGGAGGCAGAGCTGCCGGTGGATGAATATGACACCTTGAGCGGTTTCCTGGTGGGCCAGTTGGGAAGAATCCCGGATAAAAAGGACAATCCCACCGTTGAATTCAACGGCCTGCTGTTTAAAATCGAGGAAGTGGAAGAAAAAAGAGTATCGAAGGTAAAGGTATGCAGGACCTAGTGAAGCTGCATTTTAAATTAGCACCATCGTGTAATGGAGGGGAAGAATTATGGGTATTGTTGCAGAGAGCCTTTTAAAAACGCTCCAGTACCTGCCGGAGACAATTGAAGCGTATTTCAAGGGCATTCCGGAAGACCTGCTTGACAGGAAGAGAAGTGAGACCGCGTGGACAATAAGGGAACACCTGTATCACATTGCCGATGTCCAGGAAATGCTGTATCAAAGGATCGGCAAAATAAGAGATGAGAAAAACCCGGTGATTACTCCTTATTTTCCGGAAAAGAAGGATCTGGAGGAAATCTCTTATCCGTCTGTAGAAAAGGCATTCCTGCATTATAAGGAGATGCGGAAAAAACAACTGCTGCTTGTTGAAGAGCTGACAGAATCCGATCTGGCAAAAGAAGCCCAGCACGGAGAATACGTGAAATACAGCATTCCTATCATCCTGAACCATATGGTTTTCCATGAATACTGGCATATGTGGCGTATCGAGGAGCTCTGGCTTACCAGGGACGAATACTTCAGTTGAATTATACTTTCCGGAGGGCTGCATGAAGAAGATATTTTTTAGCTTTGCATTGGCAATCATCTTAATTTGTTCATATTGTGTTTTCTCCTTTGCCTCAAATGACATAAGGGTGAGCATTAACGGTAAGAATATTGATTTTCCCGATGTCAAACCTTTTATTGATGAAAATGGAAGAACTCTGGTTCCGATAAAGTTTATATCCGAAGCTTTAGGAGCGGGCGTTAGCTGGAATAACTCTACCCAGGAAGTAAATATAAATAAAGATGCTACAGCCGTTAATATCAAAATTGGGGGTAAAAACATAATTGTTAACGGAAGTGCAAAGGCAATGGATACGAAAGCAATTATAAAGGATTCCAGGACTTTCGTGCCGGTAAGATTTATTGCAGAGGCCTTAGGTGCAACTGTAGGTTGGAATGCGTCGTCCGGCGGCGTTGAAATTCGTACTCGCTCAAGTGCAACATATTTATATCCTGAATATAAATCCATCATAGAAAACATTCCTGGAACATTTCTGCGTGAGGATGGGGTATTGGCACACGGCGACAGCAGCAAATCAGGAGTCGACGATGCCAACTGGACATTTGCCATTGATAATAAAGGAGAAGGGTACCTCATAACACTATTCAAATATGATATTTCGTCCGTCAGCAGTTTAGAGCCTGTATTGAAACAATTTTATCCCAAAGAATATGGAGAACTGTATAAGGAGCTACTTAGCCTTCTCAGCAGTAAAAGTAGCGTCTCCGACCCTTCCATTCCTGTTGCTACATATCGAACCAACGTTGATAACAGATATTTCAGCATCGATAAATACCTGGATGGGCTTACCATTATAACCATTGGGAAATGATGCAGAAACAGAGGGACAGCCAATGGACAATAGGCAGAAATTCACAAACAAGGTTGCAGACTATGTAAAATATCGGCCCTCCTATCCTCAAGCGTTTATCGAGTATCTCGTAAAAGATGTGGGGATAAATAAAAATTCCGCCGTTGCGGATGTTGGCGCCGGGACAGGCCTTTTGACAAAACTGCTTGCAGGTAAAGTCAAAAGCGTTTATGCCGTTGAACCCAACGCCAGGATGCGTGCCGCCTGCGAAGAATACTGCAAAGGTCTGGAGAACTTTACTGCCGTTGACGGAAGCGCCGAGGATACAAATCTGCCGGACAAGTCCATGGATTTTATTACGGTGGCCCAGGCCTTTCATTGGTTTGACAGGGAGAAAACCAAAATTGAATTTCAGCGGATACTAAAACCACAGGGCAGGGTTGTGCTTGTCTGGAACAGCAGAAATCCGGAAAGTGCTGTGGTAAAGGAGAACGATGCGCTTTGCAGGAGAGTCTGCCCTGGATTTAACGGCTTTTCGGGCGGCAGTGACATCAAACCGGATGCATACAGTGATTTCTTCAAGAAGGGCTGTTGTGAATACCGGGTATTCAAAAATGACAGGATGCTTTCGCTCGAAAGTTATATTGGAAGCAGTCTGTCGGCCTCTTATGCTCCATTGCCGGGTGAGGGAAACTACCAGGCTTTCATTGACGGATTGACCGAGCTATTCAACAGATACAGCAACAATGGCAGACTGGTATTGCCCCAAAATACCCATAGCTATGCGGGAGAAATATAGTCAGGCCATACAGCTGTCGTGTTTTGCGCGGTATGATAGATAGTATGCCGGATCATTGAGGAGGGGTAGAATGAAATATCCATGGCTGGACGAATATTGCCTTTCAAAAAAATGTGTGGAGAAAGAGTTTAAGGTGGAATGGAATGCAACCAGATACATGCTGGGCGGCAAAATGCTTGCACTGCAGGGAGGGGATAAGGAAGGAAAAGCAATTATTACATTGAAGCTTCCCCCAGCATACGGTGAGCTGTTAAGGCAGCAATACAAAAACATCGTGCCCGGGTATTATATGAATAAGGAGCATTGGAATTCGCTGTACCTGGACGGGGATGTTCCGGACGAGGTTTTGAAGAACATGGTGGACCAGTCTTACCGTCTGATTTTTGAATCTCTCAGTAAAAAAGCACAAAAGGATCTATTGGGGGAGTGAGAGATGATTCAATCATCAAAATATTATAAATTGACAAAAAATCATTGACACAAAGAAAATATAAAAATAAAATAGGATTAATAAATAAATGTTTATTTATTAATCCTATTTTATTGTGAAACAACAAGATTCCCGGGACCCGCTTACAATCTTTGATTGCGCTAGCGGGCCGAGGCCTTATTTGAGGAGAACTTCATGGCACGGATTGCTGAACCCCAAAAAATAGAGAATATCAAAAAAGCGGTGATGGAGCTGCTGATCGAGCATGGCTACGGCAGCATGTCCATTGCCACGGTAAGTGAAAAAGCCGGCGTATCACCGGGGTATCTGTACCGGTACTACAAAAGCAAGGAAGAACTGGTCCGCGAACTGGTGGATTTGGAAATCAAAAACTTCATCGACGCCTTTGAAAAGGACATCGATACCTCCCTGACCGCGGCGGAAGCGGGATATAAATTTATCTACAAGCTTTTCATGCAGGCAAACGAAGACCCGATCCTGGCCAAGTTTGTTGCCGCCGTCGTCATGGACGTCAAAGTTCCCTCAAGGGAAAAATCCGACAAATTTAAAATGGTAAGGGAACTGGCGGAGAAAATCATTCGGCTGGGAGTCAAAACAGGCGAAATCAATCCAAAGGTCACGCCGATGGAAGTGGTCATCGTTGCGTTCACTCTGCCTTTCCGGTATATCTCCATTTCACTGGAAATGGATAATAACAAGAAATTCACCCGGGAGGACGCGGAGAGGATCACAGAAATCTGCCTGAATTCGTTTAAATAATTTTTTTATAATATTAATGAATGAATATTTATTTATTAAAGGAATAAATTTATAAAAAGGCAAAAGAATTGTTTGGAGAGGGTGGAGCATATGAAAAAAATTATTACAGCATTTCTGGCCGTTGCTGTTGCGCTGGCCACGGCGGGGTGCTCAAAAGCGTCGACAAAATCGGAAGAAGTGCAGGACGCCGGCATTCAGGCCAAGGCCGTGAAGGTGCAAAAGCTTGAAGAAAGCCGAAAAGCTGTGACACTGAACTACATAGGCACGGTTGCCTCCAAGGAGCTTGTAAAGTACAGCTTTAAGGTGCCGGGCCAGATCAGAAAAATCCATGTGGCAAAAGGAGACCCGGTGAAAAGAGGAGACAGGCTGGCGGAACTGGATGCGAAGGACCTGCAGTTCCAGGTTTCTGCCGCAAAATCCACCATGGACACCGCCGGGCTTAATATAAAGAAAGCGGAAGATTCTTTGAACTACGTCAGCAGCCTGTATGAAAAAGTCAACAACTTGTATGTTAAAGGCTCGGTATCAAAAAACCAATACGAACAGGTACAGTTGCAAAAGGCGGTCTCGGAATCCGAGTATTCCCAGGCAAAATCCCAATATGACGCCGCCAGGACGGATTACGACTACAAATCGGACCTGTTGGAGAATTCCGTGCTATATGCAGAGCAGGACGGCTTTGTGGTGGAAAAGGTCTTTAATGAAAACGAACGGGTAGGCGCCTATATGCCTGTTGTTATTGTGCGCAGCGGCGTCCAGGTCGTCAATGTAGGCATACCTCAGCAGGAACTGTCCAAAGTCGGCACAGGCTCAAAAGCCATTGTGGATGTGGATGGAGAAAAGGCGGAGGGTACGGTTACAAACGTCTCTGAAGCTCCGGACGAGACGACCCGCACCTATACGGGAGAGATATCCGTTTCGGGAAAGACCTTCCGGTTGGGTTCCATCGCAAAGGTATCTGTGGATGCGGGAACTCAAAATGGTATCTGGATTCCCATGTCTTCCGTTTTGTCCGGCGGAGAGAATTATATCTATGTCATTAAAGACAACCGGGCCTTTAAAAGGACCGTTGAGATTCAAAAAATAAGCGGCGATCAGCTGCTGGTCACAGGGGTCATGGAAGGGGAACTGCTGACGGTCAGCGGTATGAAAAACCTGAACGACGGTTCCACGGTAAATGTAGAGGAGTAAGGTGAATCTTATGAATAAGCTGATTGCAGGTGTTATAAAAAACAGAAAAGTTACGCTGTTCCTGACAGCAATTGTTGCCATCGCCGGACTCTACGCCTATTACCTTTTGCCCAGGCAGGAAAGTCCCGACGTATCCGTTCCGGTGGCCATGGTCATCACCCCCTATCCCGGAGCCTCTCCCGGCGATGTAAAGGACCTGGTGACCCAAAAAATCGAAGAGAAACTGGAAGAACTGGATGGGTATGATTACTCCAAAGGCATTGCCAAGGAAAGCGTTTCCGTCGTTTTGATCTGGTTCAACAGCAGTACAAATTATGACAAAGCCATGCAGGATGTGAGAAATGCCGTGGCGGACATCCAGAAGGATTTGCCTCAAGGTGCGCTGGCAAGTGAGGTCAATACGGATATGATCGAATCCTCCGGTATCATCATCAGCCTGTCGGGGGAGACTTATTCCTACGACCAGTTGGACTCCTTCGGAGAGATGTTCAAAGACAGGCTCCGGGATGTTTCCGGCATTTCCAAAGTGAAGGTTGTCGGTAAAATAGACAAGGAAGTCAAGGTAAAAGTAAATGTGGCCCGGCTCAATGAATTGGGGCTTTCCATGGAGGAACTCAGCAAAGTGCTTGCCGCCCAGAACATCCAGATTCCGTCGGGAAATTTAAAGTATGCCGGCACCAGGATTACCGTAAGCATTCCGGGAAACTACAGCTCATTAGAGGACATAAAAAACACCATTATTTCGGTATCCAAAGCCAGTGGAACGGTAACAAAAATCCGTGATATCGCAGAGGTTTCCATGGAGCCGGAGGAGGGGACGCAGAAGTTCAAGGAAAACGGTAGAAATGCCGTTTTGCTCACAGGATACTTCGAGACGAATAAAAACATTGTAATCATCGGCAAGGATGCCCGGAAAGGGATTGACGAAGTAAAGTCAAAGCTCCCTTCCGGCCTCATGGTCAATGAAGTCATTTATCAGCCGGACACGGTAAGCCACGCCACCGATGAGTTTATGCTCCACCTCCTCATCGGAATCCTGCTGGTCATTTTTGTGGTGTTTCTCAGTATGGGAGTAAGAAACGCCCTCGTGGTTTCCACCGCCATTCCTTTATCCATCCTGATGGCCTTTACCGCCATGTACATCAAAGGCGTTCCTATTCACCAGATATCTCTCAGCGCTCTCATCATCGCTCTTGGAATTTTAGTGGATGACTCCATCGTTGTCTGCGACAACATCCAGGTACGGCTTGACGAAGGAAACAGCTTGCAGGAAGCCGCCCACAAAGGAGCCACGCGCTGCACCGTGCCGAACTTTGCAGCCACCTTCTGCATCATGCTTGCCTTTTCACCGCTTTTATTTGTGCCGGGAGCCCCGGGACAATTTATCTATGCGATCCCCTGGGTGATCATTGTGGCGGTAAGCGCCTCCTACCTGATCTCCATGTTTGTCATACCCTCCATGATGGCTTACTTTGCCGGAACTGAGAAGAAGCATCAGAAAAAGGAAAGCGTCCTCCGGCTGTTTTTTAGAAAGGCACTGGAGATCGCCTTGAAACGGAAGAAAACCACCGTGGCGGGAATGTTCCTCCTGACGGTCCTGGTGGTGGGTGCTTTTCTTCCCCAGCTTAAGTTCCAGTTTTTTCCCTATCTTGACAAGGATTCCTTCTACATCGAAATCAATTCCGAAAAACCGGGGGATATCGACGCAACCGAAAGCCTGGCAGACCGTGTGGAGGCACTCCTGCAGAAAGAACCGGAGGTTACGGATTGTACCGTCTCTATCGGGAACGGCATGCCCAAATTCTATATAACCATGGCGCCGCCCAAGCCTGCGGAGGACTATGGGCAGATGATCGTTAAATTTGACCTGAAGAAAACAGAAAAATATAAAACCAGCACAGAATTTGCAAGCCATATTCAAGCGCTGCTGAACCGCAACATCCCTTCAGGAAAATGCAAGGTCAAGCTTCTGGAGTATGCCGAGCCAAAAGATGCCAAAATCATCCTAAGGCTTACAGGAGAAGACCTCACCAGGCTTATCCGGGTATCTGAGGCGTTGCAGGGGGAAATTGCCAAGCTGCCGGGAACCTCCGATGTAAGGGACAACTGGAACGACGGTACCCTGCAGATGGAAGTGAGGCTGGATGAGCAGAAGGCAAGCAACCTGGGCATTACGAAATATGATGTGCAGAAAGAGATAAACCTGGCGTTGTATGGCTACAAGGCTTCCATTTACCGCAAGGACGGAAGGGAATACGGCATCAAGGTGCAAGGAGACATGGAAGAGGTTTCTCTCCTGGAAAATTTCAAAATCAAGTCCGGCATCACCGGAAACAAGATTCCGCTGAAGGAATTTGCCACCATCGGCTACGGCACCCGGCTTGACACCCTCCATACCTACAGGGGTGAACAGGCCATCGACATCCTGGCGGACTCGCTGCCGGGGTATGATGCCACAAGGCTGGAAAACCGGATTGAAACCGAAATCCTGTCCGGAGTTGATACATCCGGCGCCAAAGTCAGCTTTGCAGGAGAGAGGGAAGACATAAAGAAAAACTTTACGGCGCTAGGAATCATGGCTGTGGTCGCCATCCTGGCAATTTATGTGGTGATGATGATCCAGTTCGGCTCTTTTGTGCAGCCCCTTGTCATCCTCACCACCGTACCGCTGTCGCTGATCGGATCGGTCATGGGCTTATACGGCTTTAACCAGCCCATGTCCTTTACGGCCCTTCTCGGGATTATCGCCCTCATCGGACTGGTCGTCAAAAACGGCATTTTGCTGATCGACTTCATCAATGAAGCGAGGGCTTCCGGGAGCTCCATTGATGACGCCTGCCTGGAGGCTGTGGACAAAAGGTTCAACGCCGTTATTCTGAGCGCCACGACGATTATCCTGGCGTTGATCCCCCTGGCCGTTTCCGGAAGCAACCTGTTTTCGCCCATGGCCATTGCACTCATGTTCGGGCTGACGGTTGCCACATTTCTCACTATGGTTGTTGTACCCGTGATCTACAGCATGATTGAAGCCCGGATGGAAAAGAGGAAAAGGGTATCTCCTGCAAGCAAAAACATGAATAATGGCAGTATTCACCTATAAAATCCAATATTGTACAGGGAAAGTCGCTAGTTTAAGACGATATTGTTGATTTCAAATTTAGGAGGTCGGAAAAATGAGAGGAAATGTGTTTCCACAATCTTAATTATCGCCTTTCTGGTCCTGGTTCCCGCTGGAGCACTGGCGGAAAGCGGCAATGCCTCGGATAGACAAGTGATAAAAGTGAGCATAGAGCAGACCGTTAAAACCGGTCTGGAAAATTCCTGGCTCCTAAAGAGTATCATAAACCTCACCTATGGCTATAACCTGGCAAAGGCAAAATACAACAACGATTGCGGAATATTTTTATACTAATAAGCTGACGGAAAGCTTAAGGCCTCCGTGGAACTTTTCTAAATAAAGCATCGTCAAATAAGTATATTCAACCTCACAAATCAGGGGGGCTTTATTATGAAAATAATGAGGATGCTTTTACAGATAATACTGCTTTTTATAGTATTATCTGTATTTTATGGCTGTCAGCAACCTGCTGCTAAAGGGGACCAAAATGCGGACTGGAATCCAACGGAAAACAAAGATACAATATTTGAGTTGAATGTATATTCTGATAAGCAAATATATAAGACAAGTGATGCAATTAAAATCTGGACAGTCCTTAAATATATTGGGGACAAAAGTGAAATAAAAATATGGCATGGGGATCCCTATATAAATTACAGTATCACCGACGGAAAAGATTTTAATCTGGATGGTATTCGACACGATATATTAACATCAACAATATTAAAAAAGGGAGAACAATACAGGTATGACTATATCAAAAGCGGGGGTTATTCGAATGATGACCCCAAAGCAAGTTACTGGAAAAAGTTCTTTGAAGAGAAAGAACTATATTTACCTGAAGGTGAATATATAATCAAAGCATACAGCGATTTTTCATTGACTGAAAACGTCATAGACAGTCATTATAATCAGTACTCTGAACTAAAAATCAAAGTGGTTAAATAGAGCCATGGTTTAAAATAATTTTATGTTGACAGAATTGTATAAATTTCATATGCTATATAATAATATATTAAAGGTTATGAGAAAGAATAGTATATATTGGCTTGATTTCAGAGAGAAGATGGTCGGTGTGAATCTTCATGACGGCAATATAGAAGGCGCTTTTGAACTGCGGATTGAAAGGATTTGTTCTGAGTAGATACCGCCGGTGATTCCCCCGTTATAAAGGAAACGGCATAATGAGTAATCACGTGCTGGTAGAGTGCAGATTTATCTGAATTTAGGTGGTACCACGGACTGAAAATATGAGTTCGCCCTAGGCATTAAGCTTAGTGCGAACTTTTTATTTTATTAAGAACCAGGAGGTATAAGAAGATGAGAAAAGTGACGATGGAAGAAATGGTGGCATATTGTAACCGGTACGGATTTATATTTCAAGGCAGTGAGATCTATGGAGGTCTGGCAAACACCTGGGACTATGGTCCGCTTGGTACGAGGTTGAAAAACAATATTAAGGATGCATGGAAATATTATTTCATTCAAATAAGAGAAAACAGCTATGAACTGGATTCGGACATTCTCATGAATCCTACGGTCTGGAAAGCGAGCGGACATATAGATAGTTTTACTGATCCGCTACTGGATTGCAAAGAGTGTAAGACAAGACACAGGGCTGACAATTTAATTAATGATTTTGACGCAACGATTCATGCGGATACAATGACTGAGACAGAAATGGTTAACTTTATAATTGAGAAAAAAGTACCATGCCCTAAATGTGGTAAATCAAATTTTACAGATATTAGAAAATTCAATCTCATGTTTGCAACACAGCGGGGTTCCATGCAGGAAGCATCAAGCACCATCTACCTAAGACCTGAAAATGCACAGGGAGAGTATGTGAATTTTTTAAACGTGTTGCGTACGATGAGAACAAAGTTGCCTTTTAGTATTGGCCAGATAGGTAAGGCTTTCCGAAATGAGATTACACCTCGTAATTTTACATTTCGGACGATAGAATTTGAGCAGATGGAATACCAGACATTCTGTAAAAAAGGAAACGATGAAGGTCTTTATGAGTATTTCAAGGATTATGGAATCAAGTTCTTTGAATTTATCGGACTGCCAAAGGAAAATTTGCGGTTTCATGACCATGAGAAGCTTGCACATTACGCTAAGGCTGCATGTGATATTGAATACCGGTTCCCGTTTGGCTGGGGAGAAATTAACGGCACTCATAACAGAAAAGATTTTGATTTACGAATGCATCAGGAATTTTCCGGAAAGAGCCTGGAATATTTTGATTCGGAGACAAATGAGAAGTACATTCCTTATGTTATAGAATCAACTTATGGGTTAGACCGGCTTGTACTGGCTGTTTTGTTTGAGTCGCTGGTTGAAGAAACGCTGGAGAGTGGGGATACAAGGCTGGTTTTGAAGATTATCCCTTCGCTTGCACCTATTAAGGTAAATGTATTGCCCCTCATCAAGAAACGTCATGCTGAAATGGCAAGAAAAGTTTATGGCGAACTGGCAAAGGATTTCATGGTATCTTATGATGATGCCGGTAATATCGGAAAACGCTATCGCAGAGGCGATGTTATAGGAACACCTTATTCAGTAACCATAGATGATGTAACTCTCGAGAACGGCACTGTGACCATAAGAGAACGCGATACAATGCAACAGGTGACCGTGCCGATCGATAAAGTGAAATGTCACTTATCAGATAATATGAAGGTTCAAGGATAAGTGACTTAGCTGCAGCTATATTTCGGTGATGCTGTCTGGAGCATTGTCTATTTTGTCCGTAAACTTGACTTATGAAATTACATATCATACCATTAAATTTATATGTAATTAGGTGCTACTGATATTAATAAATATACTGTTTTGTTGGAGTAGAGTATATGGAGTTTAGGATATAATGGGGCGAATCAAAGATTATTTTTATTGCGTACAGGAGGCATAACATGGAGGTAAGGCTTGCAACAATAGGAGATGCAGAGGTTTTATTCATCCTAAATGAACTTTTTGAGAATACAACAACAATAGAAGCAATAAAAAAATCTATCATAGAAAATAATCGTGAAATAGTCTGCATTGCATATATTGACGGTATTGGAGTTGGATATTGTACAGGATTAATTGTAAAATCAATGTGTTATAACGAATATCGTATTGATATCGAAGCACTTTATGTAAGAAATGAATATCGGAAACAAGGTATTGGAGAAGCTTTAGTTTTGTGTCTTGAAAAAGAAGCTATTTCGCAAGGTATATATCATTTTCATATAAATACTCATATGAAAAATACTGGCGCTCAAGCTTTTTATCAAAAAAACGGGTATACAAAGACTGGTGAAATTCTTCTCGATAAGACATTAAGGATATAGGTTTTGATCATGAGTTTGGTTCGTTAATTTAAAATACACAACTGCATGCAATCTACTCGTCGGGGCAGACCTTCCTTCGCGGGGCCTGAAATCCCTGGTACAAAGACCACCTGGATACTTTTACAATTGCGTCTTTGATGGAAAAAGCCCCGACCACGAAAGAATGCGACCTGCCGTCCGGCAATCTCGAAGATTATAAGTGCGGACTGCTTTACTCATACAGGGTCAAATGGTATAATGTGGATGATGATTAATATGAAATTATTCGCGCAAAAGAGTTGGGTAATTCTTTGAAGAATAAATATTATCTATTTTAAGGAGTGAAGGATTTGAAGAAAATTTTATTCATTATTTTAACAGTATTTTTAGTTTCCGGCACAAATAATAGTAAAGATATACGAGTTAATTTGAATGGAGCAATTAGCTACGCCGAAGAACAGAGTAATAGTATTATCATAGAATCGTCCAATAAAACAGAAAAATCATCAAATATTTCTGATTTAAGTATGGAAGAAAATGAAATGAGTTCTACCCAATACAATTTATTTCCAATTAAATCCAATGGTAAATGGGGTTATATTGATGTTCAAGGAAAGGTTGTTATTGAACCTCAATTTATTTGGGCAAGTGAATTCACCGATGATGTTGCCGGGGTAAAAATAGGTGAAAAAATATCTGGTATTATAGACAAAAAGGGCAGAATATTAAGCATACATAATTACAATTATATTCATGCTTTTCAAAACGGAGTAGCTTTAATGACTTCTTTTGATGATGAAGATTGTAAAATGAGAAACTATGGCATTATAAACAAAGAAGGAAAAGAAATCGTTAGTCCTAGATATGCACAAATTGCTATTGAAGATCATAAGTTTTATGATGGATTAGCAAGGATATATGGTGTTGGCTTTATAGACAGAGACGGTAATGTTGTTATTAAGGATCAACCTGATTATAACATTTTTAATTTTCACGATGAGCGAGCAGTAATAACTAAATATGCCCGTGATATTGACAAACATGGGTATATTGATTTAAAAGGGAAACTCGTTATACCTATGGAATATTTAGTGGCAGCAAGTTTTTCTGATGGTCTGGCATGTGTGTCTTTAGATCATAAAAAGTATGGATATATTGATAAGGATGGTAAGTTGGTTATTGGATTTAATTTTGATAGACTAAATGATTTTTCTGACGGTTTAGCCGAATTTTATCAAAATGGGAAATATGGATATATTGACAAAAAAGGTAATGTTGTAATTAAACCTACGTTTGAGTATGCAGAGTCTTTTTCTGAAGGACTTGCAGCGGTATATACAAATGGGAAGTGGGGTTATATTGATAAATCAGGAAAAATAGTAATTGAAGCATTGGGTTATTCTCCAGAAAAGTTTAAAAATGGGTTAGCAAAAGTAACTATAAAAAGTGATGAACGAAGCATTATAACAGGATATATAAATAAGAAAGGGGTTCTTCTTTGGGTGAATAACTAAAAAACCTATGGTAAGTAATATGGGAAAACCTCTTATGAGTAACAGTTATAACAAAGGTCAACCCCGACCAGTCAAGATAATTATCACCGGGTGCAAAGTAAAAGAAAGTAATATATATTTTACCTGGGATATGGTAAAATATATAGGGTACGGAGGGCGGACAAATGACGGATAGGGAATTACTTGAATATATAGCGGCACAGGTGGGTAAGCTCACTCAGGATGTGGGGGCACTCACCCAGAATGTGGGGACACTCACCCAGGATGTAAGTGAACTGAAGGAAGGACAAAACGATTTGAAAGAGGGACAGAAAAAATTAGAGAATGTCACGCTGAAAATGGAACAAACCTATGGCCCGAAGATTGAAGCACTGTTTGACGGTTATATGCAAAGCATAGAGAAACTGGAACAAATACAAAAAGAAATATCCGGACCGCAGGAAGTAATTTTGAGGCGTACAAAATAACACCCTGAAAGCAATACAACAACTTATAAATGGACAGAGGCTGGAGGTTGTTCCGTCCTGGAGCGGCGCCTTGCCTCGTTACTTTAAAAATGTGAAGCAACTATTTTAGTTGTTTTTTTGTTTGCTTAAAATGAACTCTCGAGGGATATATTGGGCAAGAGATAAACGGGTTCGTTGGGTAGTGTCACTAATGTAAAATACTGTAGACAATGGTAAAAACGTCATATAGAATTATGAGTGACAGGGGACGGTTCTTTGACATACACAATAAGGAGACGAGATAAAACTATGGAAAAAAACAAATTATTAAGAATGGACAATGTGGGCATCGTTGTGAAATCCCTTGATGCGGCAATCTCTTTCTTTGGGGAGGTTGGCTTGAAGCTCGAAGGGCGAGCCACTGTAGAAGGTGAATGGGCTGGTCGCGTAACCGGACTGGGTTCTCAGTGCGTAGAGATTGCTATGATGGTTACCCCGGATGGCCACAGCCGACTTGAACTTTCGCAATTTCTCACCCCACCTACCATATCAGATCACCGGACTGCTCCTGTAAACGCCCTCGGTTATCTACGCGTCATGTTCACCGTTGAAGACATTGACGAAATGGTATC
>JAFADI010000144.1 GCA_023424965.1 Bacillota bacterium | reverse complement strand
GTTGGCGGTCACGACGGTTTTTTTATTCTCCAGGGCTGCAAGAATATACTGCCTTGCCGGTTCTTCCCCACCCATAAACTCTGCAACCACAGAGATTTCCGGATTGTTTATGATATCCTCGATCCTGATGGTAAAAACAGAGGGCTCCAGCGGTATATCCCTCTTTTTGCCCGTATCCCTCACAAGCACCTTTTCCACTTTTATGTCCAGGCCTTCGCTTTTCCCGATGACTTTGCCGTTTTCAGCCAAAATTTTATATACACCGGTACCAATATTCCCAAAGCCCAAAAATCCGATTTTAATTTCTTTCATTGTCCCAGCCTCCTACTGAATGCTCTTTATCTACGTGTCCTCAATATGCGCACACATGTATTCACGCCGTGTAATCATAGCACACTTTCATATAAATTTCAAGCGCTATATGGTTTAAATCAGTGGCTTCATCTATGAAACTATATAGCATGGGTTTTATGGAGGATAATCCCCGCGGCTTCAACAAATACTATAGCTAAACAGGGATTGCAAAGCAGCAGCAATTTGACAGGAGGCATGCATGAAAAAAATTCGTTTGGGAGTAATCGGTACGGGACTGGCGTGGGAACGGCTCCATTATCCTGCAATCCAGGAGCTGGGAGACAAATACGAAATCGCGGCACTGGCAAACCGTACGAAAGCCGACGCCGAGACCTTTGCCGCTAAAATCAAGCTTGACCCCGCCAATGTGTACCAGAATTATGAGGAAATGCTGAAGAGGGATGATATTGACGCGGTGGACATCCTGGTGCCTATCGAGCTCAACTATGAGGTGTCGGAAAGGGTGGCGAAGTCAGGCAAGCCCTTTATCTGTGAAAAGCCTCTGGCACCGGACATGGTCCAGGCCCAAAAGTACCTGGAGCTTACCAAAAAGCACCGTCAGAAAATAATGATTGCCGAAAACTACCGGTACAGTGAGGAAGGCAGTAAGATAAAGGAGCTGATCGCCTCCGGGAAAATCGGAGAACCCGTATACTTTATCAGAAACAACATCACCTGCTTCCCCTGTGAAATGACAAAGGATACTTTTGCGGCCACAGAATGGAGGCAGCATCCCAAATACCCGGGAGGTTCCTTCCTGGATGCGGCGCTTCACGATATCGCCTCCCTCAGGTACATCTTCGGGGAAGTGAGCTGCGTCCAGGCCTTCGGAAAGCCTCAGCAGGAGGATTTTAACCCCTATGTGTCGGTAAATGCCAACCTGTTGTTCAAAAACGGCGTTTCGGGCTACTATACCTATTTCCCTTCCGGAATGGAGCCCCAAAGGCCGCTGGTGGGTTTCAGGATCTTCGGCACAAAGGGTGAGCTGTTCCTGGAGGAGAAAACCTGCGGCGTTATAAACCTTGCCTACAACGACGGCACCGCGGAGCAGGTGAAATACACCCCGGAAAGAGGCTATTACAACGAACTGCTGAATTTTTACAACGCCTTGAACGGCACTGAAAATATCTCGGTTACACCGGAAGTGGAATTCGGAGACGTAAAAACGGTATTTGCCATACTGGAAGCTGCCGCGGGAAAGAGCATTGTTTTCGTTGATCAGCACGGACCCATCGAGATGATCAATCCCATGGACGTGGAGAAGAGCTCTCATCCTTACCTGCAGTAGTAGCCATAGACAAAAGCAAGCACCGGGCGGCGCTTGCTTTTGTCTATTTTATGAATGTTTAACGAAAACTTCTTTTATTTCATCCGGCGTGAAGGGCTTTGCCACAAAATCAACCGCTCCGTTCTTTATCGCCTGTTTTATCGCCTGCTGGGCGGTAACCGCAGAGATCATGATGATTTTGGAAGAAGGACTTACCGCCAGAATTTTTGCTATGACCTCAACCCCGTCGATCCCCGGCATGGATATATCCAGGGTTATAAATTCAGGCTGCAATTCTCCCGCTTTTTCAACCGCCTGGTATCCGTCTTCCGCAAAATAAACCTGGGCATAGCCTGCCTGCTTCACCGAATTCCCGATCAGGGTCCTCATAAAGGCCGCATCATCAACAACAAGAACTTTTGGCTCTTTCATCTGCCGCACTCCTCTTTCGTACACTTAACTTTTCTTCACAATAAATTTATCTGTATAAATTATCGAACAAAATTCAGTTGTCGAATAGGTTTTTTTATTTAACTTTTTCAAGTCCCAGCAGTTCCTCAACCGTTTCCTTCATCTGCGCCTTGTCGCAGAGCCCGCGGTGAAGCACCTGTTTTCTGTCCAGTTCCTTCAAGCCTCCAGGTACTGGCAGGCTGCACTCTGCGGAAAGGATTTCAAGGAGCTGGAATTCATTTTTGCCGCTGACGGCTTCCTCGCCGAAGATGGCTTTTGCAACGCTCTCATTGAACTTAAAAGGACTTGCCGTAGACGCTATCACCGTTTTTGTCATGTCGCCGGTAGATATGACATATTTGTCGTATACGTCAATGCCCACGGCGGTGTGGGTGTCCACCACATAACCGTATTCCCTGTAAATGCACTCGATTGTTTTCAACGTCTCCACCTCATTGGTGTACCCGGCCCAGAACAATTTTGATATGGCCTTTTTTGTGTCGGCGTCAACGGAATATTTCCCTTTTGTCCTCAGCTCCTCCATCCACCTTGCAACGGCTCCCGCATTGTGTCCCGTAAGCTCGAAAAGCAGCCTCTCCAAATTGCTGGAGATAAGGATGTCCATGGAAGGAGAGACGGTTTTTCTGAATTCCCTGTTGCGGTCATATATTCCGGTGCTTATGAAATCTGTGAGCACATTATTGTCATTGGAGGCGCAAACCAGCTTGTTTACCGGAAGACCCATCTCCTTCGCATAATATGCGGCAAGGATGTTTCCGAAGTTTCCGGTAGGTACGACAAAATTCACCTTTTCTCCGAATTTGATTTCGTTGTTTTTCACAAGGTCCCCATAGGCGGAGAAATAATAGACGATCTGCGGCACAAGCCGTCCCCAGTTGATGGAATTGGCGGAGGAAAATTTGAATCCCTTTCCTTCCATGGCGGCCGCCAGCTGGGTATCCCCGAAGATGCTTTTTACCCCGTTCTGTGCATCGTCAAAGTTCCCCTTTACAGCAACGGAACTGACATTCCTGCCTTCCTGGGTGACCATCTGCATTTTCTGGACTTCGCTGACACCGTCGTCGGGGAAAAACACGATGATCCTTGTCCCATCCACATCCTTAAAGCCTTCGAGCGCAGCTTTCCCCGTATCTCCCGAAGTAGCCACCAGAATGACGATTTCACTCTCTTCCCCCGTTTTCCTCATGGCCTTTACCAGCAGATGAGGCAATATCTGGAGGGCCATGTCCTTGAAGGCGCAAGTGGGCCCATGCCACAGCTCCAGAATATGGACATGCTCGTTAAGTTTATAGATGGGTGCGATTTCCACGCATCCGAATTTGTCCTCTGTATATGCACTATTTACACATTCGGCAATTTCTTCATTGGTATAGTCATCGATAAAATGCTTAAGAATATTTGTAGCTCGATCCTGGTAACTCATGGGAACCAAGTCCTCAATTTGAGCCGGACTCAGCTTTACCCCCGACTGAGGAACAAACAGGCCTCCGTCCGGGGCCAATCCTCTTTTGATGGCTTCCGCGGATAAAACCGAATTCAATCCCCCTCTGGTACTCTCATAAAGCATGGTGACCCTCCTGGTATATGACAAATCTATAATCTATGGTTGAACGCGTCTTTCAAATTCCTGCTTTTTGAACCGTTGAGTATAATGATATAATAAATGAGAAAAAAAATAAAGCACAATTGTAACGGAAGTTATATTTTAACTGTCCCTAAAGCCTGGGCAGTCTGAAAGTGAGACCTCTTCTCCTTCTATACATTTCCATGTTTTTAATTTTGCCCAGCAGAAAGGAAGCCGATCTGTTTCCTGCCTTCATCAGGTACTCCTTTTCCTCCTCCCCAAGATTGAAATCCAGAAAAGAGACCTTGGATGTATCTATATTTGCAACCAACCCACTGTTATAGCTCTTTTTAGGGATGCCGATGTCGTGAACGGCTGCAACCAGGGATTTAAACAAATTCAAAGGCGCATCCCAGCTTAATAATTTCTTTTCTCCCCCATCAAGCCTGAAACCCACTTTTCTATAGACATTTGAATTTTCAATGAGCCAGAAGGGAAAATTGTCAAACACGCCTCCGTCTACAATGTAGTGAACTCGTGTCATTTCTTCTTTTTTTACTTTTATTTCCACGGGCTTAAAGGCAAATGGCACCGAAGTGCTCATCCTGACCGCTTTTGCAACCTCCATCCTGTCGGGATCCATGCCGTAGTCCGCCATGTCGTCCGGCAGCACGATCACTCTTCCCTTTGTAGCGTCCACCGCCGTCATCCGCACCTTGTACCCCCTCGGATTGACCTTGTCGGCCATCCCTCCCCGCAGGTCTCCGAAAGTCCTTATCCCTCTTCTTTCAAGTGTTTTCCACACCCATTCCTCAAGTCCGTCTCCGTCAAAGACATGTCCTTCCTGGCTGAAAGTAACCGCCTTTTTTATCATACCGCTGCGGTAGGAGGTAAATGTATCGTTTGACGGTCCTGTGGCTCTGGTTTCATCCCCTGGCAGCTGCTCCAGGAACTGATACACATTCATCGTCCCGTAATTTCTCGTGTCACTGCCAGGCTGGGGAAACCGGTACATGGAAGAGACCTTTTTGGAAACTTCCTCAAGCTCCAGACCTCCAAAATCGAATGCGTCCATAATGGCTCTTATTTCCTGCACGGAGTATCCCGCACTTACAAAGCTTCCCGCCAGGGCACCGGCAGAGACCCCCGCGATGTTCCCCCACCGGTAGCCCCTTTTTTCCGCCGCTTCAAACACCCCTACATAGGCTATTCCTTTTATTCCTCCACCGCTTAACACCAGATTCAAGGTATTTCTCGGGTTCCTGTGAAGCCTTTCCAAAATCACCACTCCGAACCGTTCACCGCCAGTCTTTTGCGGCCTCCAAACTGCCTATCTAATATATATTAAAGACGGCTTGAAATAATATCGGTAACGGGCTTGAAAATTAAAAATAAATTAACGCCTGCTTTGCCTGAGCAATATGGTCAGGACCTGTGAATCATCGGAAAGTTTTTGGGGAAAATGATAGGGGACAAAATTTGAGGAATCAAAGGAGGAAGTGATGGATCAGAGCAATCAAAGCATGAAATGCGGCTTAAAGGACAGGGTGGGGCTTGCCCTCATACTCCTGGCCGGTATGGCAGCCCGGCTGGCTTTCTACAATTCCATCGACGGCGCCATCTCAACCAGCGATTCTCCTACCTATGTGGACGGCGCCTTCGGACTTTTCTACCACTTCTGGCTCAACGAATACAGGCCTCCCGTATATCCCCTGGGAATAGGGCTGATGGGAAGCATGTTCCTGTGGAAAAACCTCAACACCAGCCTTGTGTTGCTGCAGGTCCTATTGTCCCTCATCAATGTGGCGGTTGTGTTCAAACTGACCCTGGAGGCTTTCGGCAAAAGAGTTCCGGCCTATATGGCCGCTTTGGCGACTGCAGTGAGCTTCCGGATTTTCAGCTGGGATTTTGTGATCCTGTCTGAAAACTTTGCCATTCTCTTTGCCACCGTCATTGCCTATTATATGGTTCTATACCTGAAGTACAAAAACGTGAAGCACTTGAAAAGGCTTTTGATTTTCGTGCTCCTGGCCATTTTTACGAAACCCTTTTTCCTTCTGCTTCCCCTGGCCCTGCTTGTAATCCTGTTTATCAGGCAGCTCACCGCCGGAGACCTGTCCCTGCGGTCTATGGTCAGGCCCCTCTCCGCCGGCATCGCAGCCGTGTACCTGACGGTCTTTTCCTACTGCCTTGTCAACTACGCCCAAAACGTATACTTCGGCATCACTTCCGTGGGCAATGTGAACTACTTTGGCAAGATTCTGCAGTATAAGATGGAAGGACTGGGAAAAAACCGGGAGCTCATTGGCGACATTGAGTACGCTTTTAAGGTGGAAAAACCGGAATTCAAAGTGAAAGGAGAATACCTGGAGCCGTGGCACTTTGTGGGTACCTACGGCTGGACGGAAAACCATTACAGGGAGGTAGGGAAATTCGCCAGGGAAATCATTCTCAGCAATCCGGTACGGTACTTTACCGAAAGCACCAGATTAACGTATCAGCTGTTTGTCCTTAATTCACCCTTTAAGGATTTTATCGCAGAGTATGTCGTAGAAAGGGCCAGTCATCCCGACAGGTTTTTTATGGGCCTCAAAAAGGTCACGGGGGTGCTGGACGGTTTGTACCTTCTGCTGGTCCTGGGAGTTATTGAGCTTTTGTCATTGATTGTTCTGGGGATAAAACAAAAAAAGATCAGCGCAAACTTTCATATCATCACCTTGATGCTGCTGATCCTTTATCATTACTTTATCAGTTCCTTCCTGTCCTACGGAGACTACTGCCGGCTCCTGGCCCCCTGCTACCCGCTGATCTACATCATCCTGTGCATTTATCTGTACAGGCCCATCAACTGGACGGTTCAAACCGTCAGAGGGCGTATCAGGGCACGCCTTTGATTTCATCCATTCTGAATTTGGCATACCTAGCAAACTGGCTCTTAGGATATTTGGCAATCAATTGCTGAAACACATCCAGCGCATTCCTGGAGTCCTGCAATTCCTTGTAGCAAAGCCCCGTATTGTACAGGGTTATATCCATATAGGCCCAGTCGGTGCCGTATATCTGAACCTTGTTCAATTTATTGATGGCCTCCTGGTACTTTTTCTGCCCCATCAGGGCATTTCCCTCATTGAATACGCTCCATGCGGCCCTGGGAATCACATTGCCGTACAGGCTGTCGAACTTGCTCTTTTCCGGGTCTTTGAACTGTACCGGTTTCAAAAGCATCAGCAAATCGGCAGCCCCTTCATTGTTCCTCGCCGTATAAAGATTTTCAACCTCCAGAAGCCTGCTCACATTTTTATAGTAATCCACTTCCGTATTGGCTGTTTTCAATTCTGTCTGGAGCTTTTCCACCTCCCGGCCGAGTTCCTCCAGCTTTTCCTTATTTGCGTTCTCCGCGGCCAGCACGGCGTCGGGCTTATCCTCAATACCGTTTGAAATCTTGATATCCTTGGGGCTTGAGAAAAATATCAGGTTAATCAGTAAAGCCAGCACCACGCCCGCGGCAAAAAAGCCGATATATTTCGGGATGCTGCCTTGAAAATATTTTTCAAGCTTACTGAGATCGATATCAAACGCAGGAGATTTTTTTCTTTCCGTTCCGGGGGAATTGTCGCTCCTTTTTGCCCTTGTCTGGGGCTGGGCCTTGCTTTTATTTTCTGCCGGCGGCAACACGCTGCTTCCGCCTTTGATAAGGTTCATATAGTGGAGCGCCTTGGCGCCGTTATTTTCCTGTACCGCCACCCGCTGGAATATCTCCTGAGCCTTCGTGTGGTCTTTCGTGTATATGTAGCATATTCCCAGAAGGTTCATGGCCTCATGAAAATCAGGATTCATCGCGATGGCCTTCTTGAGCTCGATAACGGCTATGTCCTCACTGTTCATCCTCAGGTTGTCCAGGGCCTTGTTATAGAGGAGTATGGAGTTTATGATATTGTCGGGTATCGAAGGATCCTTGTCGGTAAGGCTTTTTATGTCTATGGGCGGGTACGCCGCAAGCTCTTGTTTTAAATTAATCAAACTACCCCCTCCTACAAGTGGCTTTGGGATCATGACCTCTCAGTCGATATATGTCGATGGTGGAAATTGTCTTTTGAAGTATTTTCTTATGTATCCAATATAATAAAGTGAGCCAAAAGCACAGATCAAGTCGTCTTTTGCAGCTATTTCCAAGCTTGTCCCGATTGCATCTTCAATTGTATCATTAACAATCACGTTTTTACAATAGTATTTGATGAAATCTGCCAATTCCCTTCCAGGCAGGGCCCTTTCACTGTTGGGGGTCACGGCAATAACCGCATGGGCGGTCCTGGCCAGGTCCGTCACCATGGACCCATAATCCTTGTCCCTCAGCACTCCCATGATAAGGATTCTTTTTTTATCCGGGAAATATTTGTCCAGGGTATGGGAAAGCATGGCTGCCCCTTCGGCATTGTGGGCACCGTCAATGATAACCAGCGGCTCTTTGCACAGAACCTCCAGCCTTCCGGCCCAACGGGCATTTTCCAGCCCACTCCGCAGGGACCGGGGAGTGATGCGGAAGCCCTTTTCCACAAGGATTCCGGCGGTTTTTACCGCCAGGACGGCATTCCTCACCTGATGTTCTCCCATAAGAGAAATTTTCAGATTTTCATACGCAAGGGAATGGGACACAGGATCGTTTATATCAAAAATCTGTCCGTCCACGCCGTATTCCTTGACCACAAGCCCGCTGAAATCGGTGGTGTGGAGCTTTGCCCCCTTCTCCCTGCAAACCTGCCTGAACACATCCTCCACCTCAGGAATCTGAGGATAGACCACCACATCGCCCTTTTCCTTTATGATGCCCGCCTTCTCAAAAGCGATCTTCGCCAGCGTGTCTCCCAGGATGTCCATATGGTCGTAGCTGATTGTGGTAATGACCGACACCAGCGGAGTGTCAATGACGTTGGTGGAGTCATACCTTCCGCCAAGGCCCACTTCCAGCACCACCACCTGGCAGTTCTGCTCATAATAGTACTGGAAGGCAATGGCCGTGACGATTTCAAATTCCGTGGGATGATTTTCACCCCGGGCCAGCATGATTTCAATTTTTTCTTTGACCATGGCCGTTATCCTGGCCAGGTCTCTTCCCTCAATTTCCTCGTGGCCGATGCGGATTCTCTCCGTAAACCTTTCGATGTAGGGCGAGGTAAAAACTCCGGTTTTGTACCCCGCCTCAATGAGTATGCTGCTTATAAAGGCCACCGTGGAACCCTTCCCGTTGGTTCCCGCCACATGAATGAACCTGAGCTTCTTTTGGGGATTTCCCATAAGTTCCAGCAAGCTGACGATGTTGTGCAGGCCAAGCTTGCTGCCGAACTTTAACGTGCCGTGAATATAGTCCAATGCCTCGTTGTAATCCATGTTATTTCAAATCATCCTCCGGGCTTCTCTTTTCCCCAAACGTTGTATTAATTGGCACCGCAGCACTTCTTATACTTTTTGCCGCTTCCGCAGGGGCAAAGGTCATTTCTCCCCACCTTGTCACTTTTCACAACGGGCTTTCTGGCCTCCTCGCCGTGAGAAGCATTGACAGGCTCCGCAACCTTTTCCCTCTGCAGGGTTTCCTGCCTTTCGATATGTGAATTCAATATCACCTTGGCAGCGTCTTCCTGAATGCTCTTTATCATCTCTTCAAACATCTCAAAGCCTTCAAACTTGTATTCAACGACCGGATCCCTCTGCCCGTAAGCCCTGAGGCCGATGCCATACCGCAGCTGGTCCATTGCGTCGATATGGTCCATCCATTTCTGGTCCACTACCTTCAAAAGCACCACCCGCTCAAGCTCACGCATAAGCTCCGGACCGAATTCCTTTTCCTTGCTTTCATACCGTTCCATGGCCATGGACAGGACTTTCTCCTTCAAATCTTCCTTGTCCATCCGCTCTCTTTCTTCCTCGGTTATTTCAAAAGAACCGGGGAGCAGCACCGTGCTTTCCACATAGGTCTTGATTCCTTCCATGTCCCAGAAATCCGCATACTGGTGTTCTCCGCAATAAGTCTTTACCACATTGTCTGCAACCCCTTCGAACATCTTGACGAAGGAATCCTTCAAGCTCTCCCCGTCAAGCACCTTGCGCCGCTGGCCATAGATGACCTCCCTCTGCTTGTTCATTACGTCGTCGTACTGGAGCACATGCTTTCTTATGTCAAAGTTCTTTCCTTCCACCCTCTTCTGTGCGTTCTCAATGGCGTTGGACAGCATTTTGTGCTCAATGGGCTGGTCTTCTTCCAGGCCCAGGGC
>JAFADI010000123.1 GCA_023424965.1 Bacillota bacterium | reverse complement strand
GGATGAGCAGGAAGGAGGGAGCCTTCTACAGGCTGGTGTTCTTCACGCCCAACATGCTGCCGCTGACGGTTGTGGGCCTTCTGTTTGTCTTTATCTACAATCCGGATGTAGGACTTCTCAACAATGTATTGGGAGCCGTGGGGCTGGATGTGTTAAAGCATGCCTGGCTTGCAGAGAATGGGATAGTTCTGATGGCCATCGCCTTCACCGGTGGATGGAAGGTAGCAGGACTTACAATGATGCTCTGTTACACAGCGATAGCATCCATACCGTCTTCGCTGCTTGAGGCGGGAAAGATTGACGGCGCAGGGTACTTTAAACAGGTGCGCATGGTGATTCTGCCCATGATCAAGCCCACCATACAAATGTGTTCCCTTCTTACCATTATCATAACCTTTAAAACCTATGACCTTGTCTATGTGATGACCAAGGGGGGACCCGGCGATATGTCAAGGACCGTACCGCTGCGCATGCTGGATGTGGGCTTCATTTACAGTGAGTTTGGACATTCTGCAGCCATTGGCACCGTATTTACACTTATTGTAATGGTAATTGTATTTGTTATTCGTAAAGCAACAAGGGGTGAGGTCTATGAATATTAACCTGAGTCTTCGAAAAAGAACTGAATCAGACCACATGATGGTCCTGCTGATGAGAGCCCTGCTGCTTTTCATGGTTGTCTTCTGCATTTATCCCATTATCTTTGTATTTCTTACTTCTTTCAAATCCACAAGCGAATTCTTGAGCAATATCTGGTCCCTTCCCCAAACGCCGGAATATGGAAATTATGTGTCGGCATGGGTTACAGGACATGTGGGCGAGTATTTTTTGAATAGTGTAATTGTAACAGTGGTTTCCCTGGCATTTATCCTGCTTTTTTCCGTTTGTGCGGGTTATGCGCTTGCGAAGCTTAATCTTCCTTTCAGTGAGGTTTTTGTCGGCGCGTTGTTTGTCATCCTGATTTTGCCGACGGAATCCATGGTAATGCCGCTTTATATCATGATGACGAAAATGCAGATAATCAATTTGAAGTACATTCCCATGATTGTAGCTTATATAGGCTGGTGCATGCCCTTTTCCATCATTGTTTTGAAAAACTTTTTCCAGACGGTTCCCACCGAATTGCTGGAAGCTTCGCGGATTGACGGCGCCACAGAGCTTCAGACCCTCTGGAAGGTTGTATTTCCCCTGATGACGCCGGCGCTTGGAACCTGTACCGTATTCAATTTCTGCTGGCTGTGGGGAGAACTCATGTGGGCGCAGATTTCCACATCGGCAGTCAGCGAAGGTCTCACACTTACCTGCGGGCTCATTGCATTCCAGGGACAGTATGCCACCGATTGGGGCCCCATGTGTGCGGCCATCAGCATCATACTGGTTCCCCTCATTGTAATGTTTCTTTTCCTGCAGAAATACTTCGTCGAAGGACTTACGGCCGGCGCGGTGAAGGGATAAGAAAGAGGGTATGGGAGGTTAATTATGAAAAAATTATATGATATTCCGGAGAGGATAAAATCCGGTAGAGGTGCAAGTCTATGTTACAGATAAAAAAAATCACGGTGGATTATTTGGACAATCCCATGGGAATAACCCGGCCGCCTCAATTTGGCTGGGTCATTGACAGCGACAGAGCAAACGTCATACAAAAGACATACCGTTTGCAAATTGCTTTTGACCCTCACTTCAGCGAGCTCGCATTTGACGGGGGTATGGTAGAAAGCGGACAATCCGCGCATATTACGGCACCGGGCATGGAACTCCTTTCTTCCACCAGGTATTACGTCAGGGTGAAAATTACGGACAATCGGGAAGTGAGCGGCTGGAGTGAAACCGCCTGTTTCACTACGGCTTTATTGAGCAATGCGGAGTGGAAGGGACAATTTGTATCTGCAGAGACAGAAGGGGATGGGAACAATTCCAGGGGTACCTATGTGCGCAGGAATTTCCGGGCAAAGTCCGGTATTGTTTCCGCAATCGTCTATTCTACAGCCCTGGGACTTTATAAGCTTTATATCAACGGCAAAAAAGTCGGTGACGATGAGCTTACTCCCGGCTGGACCTCTTATAGAAAACATCTGCTTTATCAGACCTATGATGTCACCGATCTGCTGAAAAACGGAGAAAATGCCGTCGGAGCCATGCTTGGAGCAGGCTGGTACAAGGGTGTGATGGGATTTGAAGGGCAGAGAAACCATTACGGGGATCAGACAGCTTTATTATGCCAGCTGGAGATTACCTACCGGGATGGTACGAGAGAGGTTGTGGCAACCGATGAAGCATGGCGAGGCATGGATGCGCCCGTGTTATTTTCTGAAATATATGACGGAGAAACTTATGATGCAAGGCTTGAAATAGAAGGCTGGAATTGTCCGGAATTTGAAGGTTCGCAATGGAGGCCTGTAGAAATAGTGGAATATGACAGGGAGGTGTTGACAGCCCAGGCAGGATGCAAAGTGGCGGAAATAGAGAAGCTCCCGGTAAAAGAGCTGTTTATCACTCCCCAGGGTGATGCTGTGATTGATTTCGGGCAGAATTTGACGGGCTGGGTTAACTTCAAGGTGAAAGGAAGTGCAGGTGATTGTGTAGTTCTGAAGCATTTTGAAGTACTGGATTCAGCGGGGAATGTTTATCTGGATAATTTGAGAAGGGCAAAGCAGACGGTGACCTACATCCTAAAAGGCGGAGAAGAGGAGTCCTTCCGTCCGAACTTCACCTTCCAGGGGTTTCAGTATGTAAAAATAGCAAAGTATCCCGGCGAGATCAAACCGGAGAATTTTGAGGCGGTCGTGGTCCATTCCCATATGAAGCCCACGGGAACTTTTGAGTGTTCAAATGCGGATATCAACCAATTGCAGCACAACATCCTCTGGGGTCTTAAAGGCAACTTTGTAGATGTACCGACAGACTGTCCCCAAAGGGACGAACGGCTTGGCTGGACCGGTGATGCCCAGATTTTCTGCAGGACCGCAAGTTATTTAATGGACACCTATACCTTCTTCAGCAAATGGCTGAGGGATGTGGAAGCGGACCAGACACCTGAGGGTGGAGTTCCCCATGTTGTTCCGGATATTCTGGAGGGAAAATGTGACGACAACTGGCTTCTGCGGCAAGGCACCCACTCTGCGGCAGCCTGGGGCGATGTTGCGGTGATTATGCCCTGGACCCTGTACCTCACCTTTGGAGATACAAGGATACTGGAAAGGCAGTACGACAGCATGAAGGCATGGATTGATTACATGCACCGGCACTCCGGCAAGGGAATCTGGAATTACAAGCTGCAGTTCGGAGACTGGGTTGCACTGGACGCAAAGGAAGGAAGCTATTTTGGAGCCACACCCAATGATTTGATCTGTTCTGCATATTTTGCCTACTCTACCGGGCTTTTTTCCAAAGCTGCCGGGATACTCGGAAGGGAAGAAGACCATAGAAAATATGCGGAATTATACGATGAAATTGTTGAAGGCTTTCAAAAAGAATTCTTTACATCCACGGGAAGGCTGGCGGCAAGAACTCAGACAGCCCATATCGTTGCCCTGCACTTTGACCTTGTACCGGAGGAATTCAGGGAAAGGACCGTCAATACACTGGTTGAACTGCTGGAAGAACAGAAGGGGCATCTTGTCACCGGCTTTGTGGGTACTCCTTACTTCTGCCACGCACTTAGCCGAAACGGCCGTACAAAGGAAGCCTATGACCTTCTTCTGAAGGAGGATTTTCCATCCTGGCTGTACCAGGTGAAAGCAGGAGCCACAACAATATGGGAGCATTGGGACGGCAAAAAGCCCGATGGTACCCTGTGGAGTCCGGATATGAACTCCTTTAACCATTATGCCTATGGTGCTGTGGGAGAATGGCTCTACCGGGTGGTGGCGGGAATAGAAGCGGATGAGTGCCGGGCCGGATACAAGCATTCCATTATTCACCCCCATATCGGCGGCGGATTGGATTATGTAAAAGCCGTTTATTCCAGCGTGTATGGCGATGTGTGCGTATCCTGGATGATAAAAGTGAGCAAGGTGGAGCTGGATGTCACAATTCCCCACAATACCTCGGCCACCGTCATACTGGATCAGGCAAGGCCTGTTGCGGTCGCCTCGGACAGCCGTTTCTCCAGGGCGAAGGGCGGCTTTTGTGCGGAAGTTGGCTCCGGAACACACCATTTTTCCTATTTCATATAAAGAGGAGGCTTATGATGAAAAATATAGACGAATTTGAACAACTAAAAGGCTGGTTTAAAGATCCTCCTGCCATCAACCGGACGGCTCCGTTATGGGTCTGGAATGATCTTATTGCGGAAGAGCAGATTGACTTTCAGCTCCTTGAATTGAAAAACCACGGGTTCGGGGGAGCTTTTGTCCATCCCCGCCCGGGTCTGGTAACGGAATACCTGTCCGAGGAATGGTTTCAGAAATGGGGCTATGCTTTACAAACTGCAAAGAGCCTTGGCATGAAGCTGTATATATATGACGAGAACTCCTATCCCTCCGGATTCGCCGGAGGCCACGTACCTTCGCAGCTTCCGGATTGCCTGTCCACCTCGGCGACCTATAAAATCAAAAGTCTGTCAGACCTAAAGCGTGAGGGCGCTTCAGACAAGGATTGGACCGTAGATGTAAAATTCCTTAAAGCGTATGCCTGCCATGTGGAAGAAGAAAGTCAAGAGGTCACAGGTCTGACACATGATTTGACCTATGTCCCCATGGAGCAATGGTCCGAATTCGGAAGCCGGTTTATGATATTGGAATTCCAGGAACCTCAAACGATGGCCTGGCTGGGGGATTTTGCCAATGTAGACGTCTTGAGGCCCGAAGTGACCAAAGCCTTTTTGGATTCAACCTATGAAGCTTATTATAAAAGGTTTGGGCAGGATTTCGGCAAAGACCTGCCCGCAATATTTACCGATGAACCCGCAATAACCGGCAGCAGAATATACAACATGGGTAAAAAGGACAACATTCCCTTTAGCTACTGGCTTGCGGCGCAGTTCCAGGAGCGTTTCGGATACAGCCTCCTTGAACATCTCCCTGCCATTTTTAAAAATATTCAATGCCGGTGGTTTGTGAAAAAGCCTGAAAAGGTTCGCTATGACTATTTCTCCCTCATAAGGGAGCTCTGGACGAGAAATGCCATTGAGCCCATCTCCCGGTGGTGCCATGAGCACGGAATTGCCTGGACGGGACATTATCTTGAGAATTTTTGGCCCCTGGCTACAAGCATGGCAGTATCACCGGCCATGATGGCAAATTATGAATACCATCAATGGCCGGCCATCGACATGCTGCTGTCCAATATACTGCGGAATGCACCGACAGATTTGCTGCTGGTAACCATCCTGGAAATAAACAGCGTGGCAAACCAGCTGGGCAAGGAACGCACCCTTTGCGAAACCTACGGCGCAGGCGGCTGGGATTCTACCCTGGAAGACTATAAGCGGATAGGGGATTGGCTTCTGGTACACGGCATCAATTTCATCAACCAGCATCTTACTTACGGTACGGTGGCGGGAGCCAGAAAGAGGGACCATCCGCAATCCTTTGACTGGAGGGAACCCTGGTGGGATGACTATACGGAGCTTAACGAATATGTGGCCAGGGCATCCACCATCCTCACACAGGGGAAGGCTGCCCGGCGCATTTTGGTGCTGCATCCCACAACAACGGGCTATATGGTGGCACCGGAGGAGGAGGATGCGGATTTGATGTGGGGAAAGCCTCCCGTTAGCCCGGATATGCAATCCTATTTGCAATTGCTGCAATATCTGACAGACCAGCAGTGGGACTTTGACCTGGGGGACGAATATATTCTTGAAAGGCATGCTTCCGTCCGGGAAGGACGCATGGCGGTTGCAAACCAAACTTATGACGTCATCCTTGTCTCGGGAGACATGAAGAACCTGAGAAGCTCCACGGTAAAGCTGATGGACAAATATTTCTCCGCAGGAGGCACGGCGGTTTCCCTTGGGATACCGGGACCCTATATTGATGGAGAGCTTGCGGAGGAAAAGTACGTAGAGTTATTGAACAATTCCGGCTGGAAAACCGCCAAGGATTTGCCGGAAGTAAACGATCTGTTGAAGCGGCACATAACTCCCCATATCAGAAGTTCGGTACCTTTTCCCACAGGCCTGGCCCATATGCGCAGAGAGCTGGAAAGCGGGAAAACAGTCTATTTCTTTGTGAACCACAGCCTGGGAGAATTTAATTCGATGCTGGAGCTGAAAGGGGGGCATGCTGAAAAGTGGAACCTCTGGACAGGAGCACAGGAGGCTGTAAAATACAGCGGGGCACAGGACAGTATTGAAATTCCTGTCAGTCTGAAGCGCAATGAATCTCTGCTGCTGCTGGTGGATCAATGGGAGCTCCCCCATGCTGAAATCAGTGGAGAGATGGAAAGCCTGGAGGAGCAGTTTGCTGAATTGAAATTTTCGGATTTTTCCGTAAGCCGTGAGGATATGAACGTCCTTACCATGGATTACTGCGACCTGGAAGTGGATGGAAAGACCTACCGGGATATCAATACCATTGAAGCCGGCAAGCTGCTGTTCCAGCTTAGAGGCTTCAAATCCAACCCCTGGGACAATGCCGTCCAGTTTAAAAGGCGTTTGCTGGACAGGAACCATTTCGGAGCCAACAGCGGTTTCTCCGTGTCCTACAATTTCAAAGCCGGAGAGGACCTGGGGGAAGGGCCCCTTCAATTAATCGTGGAGAGGGCGGAATTCTATTCGCTGAAGGTTAACGGCCAGCCGGTACAGTGGTCCGAGGGGATACACTGGCTGGACCATCACAATGGGGTGGCGGATATCCGTTCCTATGTGAAAAAGGGAAGAAATACCATTACCATCACTGCCGGAGACTTTAACATTTTCCTGGAAGTGGAGGCTGCTTATCTAAGAGGTGATTTCTCGGTTGACACAGTGAAGGGCGAATGGACGCTGGGAGCTGCAAGGGTTCCTACTTTAGGAACGTGGATCGGACAGGGCCATCCCTTCTATCCGGGCGCATTCCTGTATACCTATCAACTGGATATTTCCGGGTCCACAGGGCGGGTTACCGCGGAGCTGCCCCAGTATGAAGCGACAGCCTGCACTTTGCATGTGAACGGGAAGCGGGTCCGCCTCCTTGACATTGATGGAAGGAAAGAGGTGGAGCTGACGTCCTATTTGCAGCAGGGAATAAACCAGGTCACCTTCCGCCTTTGCGGGAGCTTGAAGAATTTGCTGGGGCCCCACCATGATCCCGACCTGCCACGCAGGACGGCATGGCCCCAAATGTGGCGCAAAGCTCCCAAATTCGGACAGCCTGCGGCAGAGAGCTATGATTTGATCGGATATGGATTGGATGAGCATGTAAAATTCAAAGCCACAGCAAAATCGAAAAATGACAGGGCATTGGGTGACATGACATAAGAGGGGATGCCAGGGAGTAAAGGCTGTTACGATAGGAGCCTCAGGAACGCTTGCCCTGCGATGCCAGCAAATCCGCCAGCATGCCGTTTAGAAGGTCCAGATAATCCCCCTCATACCTGATGTTGTTGTTGACAATGAGTACGGAGAAGCCGTGGACGACGCTCCACATGGTAAGAATATCGCCGGCCCATTCCCCGGGGTTTATCCCCGCGGAAACAAGATAATCCTCGGCGCTTTTTTTAAAGACACAAAAAGGACTGTGTTCAGGGGGGTAGAACTTACCTTCCCTGATGAACACAGGCTGGGTATTTTTGCTTAAAAACAGGAATTTCAAATGCTCGGGATTTTCAACCATAAATCTCACATACTGCTTGCCAAGCTCAAGGATCTGGATCCTGGGATCCCGGGAATGTCTATCCACGGCCTCCTGGAGAGAATTCCTGAAGCTGTCTGTAACCTGAAGAGTAATTGCGGAAATCAGCTCTTCCTTGCTTTTAAAGTGCTTGTAGGGGGCAGCATGGCTTACATTGCACAGTACGGCGACTTTTCTGAGGGAGAAGCCCTCGTACCCCTTTCTGTTCAAAAGCTGCAGGCCTTTTTCAATCATTTCCTGCTTTAATGTTCCATGGTGATATTTTTCTTTTGCCATCGATACCATCCTCAATATTTTTCAAATTAACAAATAAATTATAGCATACCATGTTGACACTGTAAACATAGTGCATTATAATTGACGTATAAAGTTTACAATGTAAACATTGCGGAGGATGTTATGCGGATTCTGGTAATCAGTGACAAAGAGGATAAAAGCCTTCTAGGGAAGGCTATAAAAGAGGGAATGAGAGCCCTGCCGGAGAAGGCCGGGGATGCGTACAGCTTTTACGAATTGGGAGATGAGGACTTAAGATTTTGTATAGGCTGCTTCACCTGCTGGGTAAAAACCCCGGGGCTCTGCGTATTCAAGGATTTGGGAAGGGAACTGAACAGGGAATTTATGGACAGCGATGTGGCCGTGATTCTGTCACCGGTAAAATACGGCTGTTACAGCAGGACCATAAAACGGGTATGGGACAGGACTATTCCGGTGGTACTCCCTTTTTTCGTTAAAATAGACGGGGAAATGCACCATGCCCCCCGGTACAGCCGGTATCCCAGGCTGGTCATTGTGGGATACGGAGAAAACATAAGCGATTTTGAGGCGGAGACCTTCAAATCCCTCAACGACGCAAATGCGGTGAATTTTCAGACGGAAGAGGCCAGAACCTATATTTGCAGGAGGGAAGCGGATATACCCGGAGTACTGGAAGCGGTCAATTCATATTTAAAGGAAAAGGGAGGGGAGATGAATGAAAAAAGTATTCTTCGTCAACGGTAGTCCAAGGGGGAAGAACAGTGCATCCCAGTGTTTTATAAGTGAGGTTTGCAGGCAACTGGATAAGAACAGGACGGAAGTGACGGAGGTATGCCTTGCAAGCGACATAAAGGCGGACGTACGGAAAGGGGACTTTGAGAAGCTGACAACTGCCGACAGCATCGTATTTGTTTTTCCGCTGTATATTGACAGCATTCCATCCAGCCTGCTGGACTTTCTGTACTGCTTTGAGGACTACTGGATAAATGAAAAACAGGGGATGCGGAATGGGAAAAAAGCTCCGGATGTCTATGCCATCATCAATTGCGGTTTCATCGAAGGCCGCCAGAATATAAATGCAATGCGCATCATGCAGCATTTTGCCGCATCAGCCGGCCTTAACTGGAGGTTTGGCATTGGCATCGGAGCGGGAGAATTTATGCGGGAGACCCAGAAGAATATTCCAATCCACAGTAAAATCAAGTTGAAGGTCTATAAGGCCCTATTGCGGCTGAAGGAGGACATTGAAAAAAGTCCTATGACGGTGGAAAAAAATATTTTTACCAATCCCGCCATACCCAAATTTTTGTTTATGTTCGCAGGGGACCGGCACTGGATAGAAGTGGCGGGGAAAAGCAAGGTGAAAAGAAAAGCGCTGTATGCCAGGCCCCTGACAGGAGAATAAACAGGCCCGGTTTCCTTTTCAATTCAAGGCAATTCCTGGTATGACCTGCAGCACAGTACTGGCTGTCATACCAAAGGATAAGCGGACTTGTGGGTATGAATATGTACAGAAAGCACCTGTTGAGAGCTAAACCGGCAGGTGCTTTTTGCATGAAGAAAAACATCTGTTGACTTGTGAGTCAACGGGTGCTATACTGTGAATGTGCCATTGACTTGAAAGTCAATGGCGCTGGATTTGGAGGTGATTTGTATCGCCAGGAAGAACAAGGATGCTGAATTTATCTGCCAATATGAACTGAAGGATCATAAGATCATGACCATGGAGGCGGAAAAGAGGGAGCGTCTTATTATGGCGGCCCTCAAGGAATTTTCAAAGGGCTATGGGTTTGCAAATACCGATGGGATCGTCAATGAGGCGGGCATATCCAAAGGGCTGCTGTTCCATTATTTCGGTTCGAAAAAGGGGCTGTTTTTCTTTCTGCTGAAATATTGTTCCGAAATTATTACTACCGAGTATGAAAAAGTCATAGTAAATACCAGAGATTTTCTGGAGAATGTCAGGACGGTATCCAGGCTGGCGGTGGACCTGACATTTCAGTACCCGCTGATATATGGCTTTTTGGCAAAAGCATATTTTTCCATTCACCAGGTTTTCCCGGACGGCTTGCCGGAGGGTATGCCCAGCTCCAATGAAAAGCTTCTGGAGCAAATCCTGGAAAATTCCGACAGATCCCTGTTTAAAGAGGACATCGATGTGGAAAAGGCGCAAAACATTATGCTGTGGACGATGAAGGGCTTTTCCGAAAGCCTGGCCAAGTATGGCAGCGACCTGGACACGTATAAAGACCATTATGACGGATTGAACAAAGAGATGGACGAGTATGTGGCTCTGCTGCACAAGCTGTTTTATAAATAAATGACAAAGCTGTGAGAGGTGATTGTTATGAGTCGGAATGTGATCGAAATCAATAATCTTTCGAAATATTACGGAAAGCGCAGGGGCATCGAAAATGTGACCTTCTCGGTGTCACAGGGTGAAATTTTCGGCTTCATCGGGCCCAACGGCGCGGGAAAATCCACGACCATCCGCACCCTGCTGGCACTGATCCACCCTACTTCGGGAAGTGCCTCCATTTTCGGCAAGAATTGCATAAAGGAAGCGGATGAAATTGCAAGGGATGTGGGGTATCTTCCCTCGGAAACAAGCTATTATGAAAACATGAGGGTTTCCGAGATGCTGCGGTATACTGCCGACCTCTATGGAAAGGACTGCCGGAAGAAGACGGAAGAGCTGTGTGGCAGGCTGAACCTTGATACCGGACGTAAGATCGCCGACCTGTCTTTCGGGAATAAAAAGAAGGTGGGAATTGTGAATGCACTTTTGCATTCTCCCGGACTGATCATTCTTGACGAGCCTACCAGCGGACTTGATCCCCTGATGCAGCAGACTTTTTTTGACATCCTTAGGGAAGAAAACGCCAGGGGGGCTACCATCCTGTTTTCATCCCATGTTTTGAGCGAGGTGCAAAAAACCTGTGACCGGGTGGCAATCATTAAAGAGGGCGGCATCGTCGGCATCCAGAAAATCAGCGAGCTTAAGGAAAAGGGATATAAAAAGATTGAGCTCACCGCCCAAAGGCCTGTTCCAGAGGGGTACTTTGAGGATAACGGCATTGCGGATTACCGGCAGAGCGGCAATAGTGCGTCCTTTATGTTTACCGGAAATGTGGCGCAAATGCTTGAGAAGCTAAACGGCTTAAGCGTCAGCGACGTTCTTATACAGGAACCCACACTTGAGGAGATATTCCTCCACTACTACGAATAGGAGGGAGAACCATGGCTATTTTCAAATACGAACTGCGTCAGGTGCGGGGCTATATCCTTGCCTGGTCTTTAACCCTGGCGGCCGCAATCATCGTCATGCTGCCGGTCTATATGGGATTTATCATCGGCAGCACCATGCCGGCGGATTTCCTCACAGGGAATGAATTTTTTAATTCCATCGGTGTGAATATGAAATATCTTGGAACACCTCTTGGCGTATACGGGTTTCTTACCTCCTTCGCCCTCATTGCCGGCGCAATCAACGGCATGCAC
Organism: Bacillota bacterium; assembly: GCA_023424965.1. GTDB lineage: Bacteria > Bacillota > Clostridia > Acetivibrionales > JAFADI01 > JAFADI01. Next base: position 50,904 of record JAFADI010000123.1, on the reverse strand, counting down.
CTGGGGGTCCGTGTATTTACCAAGGAATATATGCAAAAGACGGCGGATTACATCATGACCAAACCCTATAACCGCACAAAGGTTTATTTTTCCAAGCTGGCGGCAGCGGCCTGTGCATGCATCCTCATTGGAGCCGCTTTCGGGGGTGGCTCTCTTGCGGCCGTCTTCATCCATGTGAAGGAAGGCGTCGACCTGGGGGCCTTTTCTCTCATGGCATTTTCTTTCGTCCTCATGCAGCTTTTGTTTGTGGCGGTGGGGGCTTTTACGGGAACGGTATTTCCGGGAATAAGAACACCCCTTTCCACGGCATCCGGTGTTGCATTTGTGGCCTATGTGCTGGGTGCTTTTTCACGGAAGACCAACAACGCTTTTACCAGCTTTTTTTCTCCATATATCTATTTTGATAACGGGAGGATTATGGAGAAGGGCAGCTATGATCCTCGGTATATGGTGGCATTTATAATTCTGCTGGCAGCCTTTACTGTTATCGGTTACAGAATCTATGTCAAAAAAGATGTGGTCCTTGTTTCGTAGAGGGGGGAGCATAATGAAAACAATCTTTCTGAAAGAACTCAAATTTTCCCGGAGAAGCCTTGCCCTGTGGTGCTGTGTAATAGGCCTTACAGCCCTTTTCGGAATGCTTGAATATCCTTTTATATCCCGCTACATTGGCACCCTTGCGCCGGTTTTGTCTTCCATGCCAAAGCTTGTCCAGATCATGTTCGGGATTTACCGGGTAGATTTCAGCACAGCGCTTGGCTATTATGTGTGCATGTATTTCTGGTGCTGCCTGCTTACTTACACCCATGCCGTTTACCTGGGTGCAAGCATCATTTCCAGGGATCAGCGGGATAAAACCTCGGAATACATTTTCACCAAACCCTATAAGCGAGGCACCATTGTTTCGGCAAAGGCGATGGTGGCCGCGGTGAATGCTTTTGCAGCCGCTTCTGTGACAGGACTTTTGGCGGTAGCCGCCTTAATGCTGATGAAGGTCGGGCCGGAGGTGCTGCTCAAAGTGGCGGTATCCATCCTGGGAATGTTTTTTACGCAGCTTGTGCTTGTGGCGCTGGGGCTTCTGTGCTCAGCCCTTTCCTCAAAATACAAGACGAGCGTTTTGTCGGCTGTAGCTGTTCTCATTGCCGCCTACACCGTAGCCATGGCAATCGAATATGCCGGTACCGTGGATTACCTGAACTTCCTTTCCCCCATCCGGTATTTCAATGCCCTGTCTGTGGTGGAAAAGGGGCTGAATATATCTTATGTGGGTGTTTCAGCGGGAATCATTGCGGTGTCTCTATTCCTCACTCACAGGTTTTACAGGAAAAAGGACATACCCGTTTGAAGTTGAAGAACAGTCCCAACAAAAGCTTGCCGATGTGTAAAAAAAGGAGAATTATACGTAAAGATATGAGATTGAGGCGAAAGTGGAGCGATTATATCATTGTACTATGGGACCGACCCAGTACTCTTTTTTCGAAACGGAACGTAAGGCCAAAGGAGGGATAATTCTATGAACAGCTTGAAAATAGCCGTGATAGGTGCGGGCAGTACCTATACGCCGGAGCTGATCAACGGCTTTATAACAAGAAACGGACAGCTGAAAATCGATAGCTTTTATATGATGGATATAGACCGGGGGAAAAATGAAATTGTTACCGGGCTGGGGAAGAGAATGCTCGAAGCCAACGGAATCAACGCAAAGGTTATCATCACCGAAAGCCTTGAGGAGGCAATCGAAGGCGCGGATTATGTACTTGGACAAATCAGGGTCGGAAAGCTTGATGCCAGGATAAAGGACGAGAAGATACCCCTCAAATATGATTTGCTTGGTCAGGAGACAACCGGTGCAGGGGGGATGATGAAAGCTCTGCGTACAATACCGGTGGTGATGGATATTGCAAAAAAAATCGAAAAGCTTTCACCGGAGGCATGGTTTATAAATTTTTCAAATCCTTCGGGCATTATCGCGGAGACATTGCTGAACAACACCAATGTCAAAATGATCGGACTCTGCAATGCTCCCATCAACATGATCAGACGTGCCAAAGAGATGCTGCCGGAAAACACGACAGACTTCGATTACGATTTTGTCGGCTTGAATCATCTGTTCTGGATAACGGCGGTGTATGCAGATAGGAAGGAAATCCTGCAAAATCTGTTTTCCGGGGGATATAAGAATAACAGCTTGAAGAATGTACCGGAAGTGATTTACGACGAAGCATTGCTTAAATCAATCAGGGGGCTTCCTGTATCCTATCTCAACTACTACTATTTCAGAGACAAAATGCTGGCAGAATATAAAGCGGCAGAAAAGTCAAGAGGGGAAGAATGCAAGTCCATAGAGGAAGAGCTCTTGAAATTGTATAAGGATACCAATTTGAAAGAAAAGCCCCAGGTGCTGGATAAAAGAGGCGGCGCCATGTATTCGGAAGCAGCGGTGTCCCTGGTGGACGCAATCGAAAATGATAAAAATGAAATCCATGTTGTGGATGTGAAAAATAACGGTGCCTATAGTTTTATGGGCAACGACGATGTTGTAGAAGCCAAGTGCCTTGTAAACAGAAAGGGAGCAACGCCGTTAAAGCTTGAAGGCTTCAATAACCAGCACATCATCGGTTTGATGCAGGCGGTTAAAGCCTATGAGAAGCTAACCGTCAAAGCAGGGCTGGAAGGCAGCTATGAGGCGGCATTGGGGGCTTTGCTCGTACATCCTCTGATCGGTGATTATTATAAGGCAAAAAGCGTTCTTGATGAAATGCTGGAAGCGCACCAGGAATTCTTGCCCCGGTTCGCCAGGGAGGAAAAACGGAAATGAAGAAATATGTGCTGGGAATGGATGGAGGGGGAACAAAGACCCATTGTTCAATTTTTGACCCGGAGGGAAACCTTATAGACCTTATAAGCTGGGGACCGACAAACCATGAATGCTTGAAGGGCGGCTATCCGGAACTGGAGCTTGAACTGGGCAAACTCTTTTCCTTTGCCTTGCAGAAAAACAATATGAACATGGACCAACTGGGAAGGTGTGTATTCGGCCTTGCAGGTGTGGACACAAAAAGGCAGCACGGAATTGTTTCAGGAATTATCGGCGGATTGGGAATAAATGATTTTATTCTTTGCAACGATTCCTATCTGGGCGTAAAAGCCGGATGCGAGGATGGAACCGGAATATGCGCAATCAACGGGACCGCTTTTTCGGTGGGCGGGATTGACAGGAAGGGGAACATGTTCCAAACCGGGGGGATCGGCAGCATTGCAGGCGGAGACTTCGGCGGCGGGGAATATCTGGCCGGCAAAGCCATGGAAGCGGTTTACAACTCCCTTTTTAAAGGAGACCATGAAACCTGTTTAACGGAACTGTTTTTTGAAATACTGAAGATCAATTCGAAATATGATTTTGTCGAAGCCTTGAAGTCTGTGATTGATGAAGGCATATACCCCTATGACTTTTTTAACACCCTGGTATTCAAGGCGGCCAACAGGAAGGATGGCGTAGCACTGGAAATATTGGACAAAATGGGCGGGGAGTATGCCAGGTGCATCAATGCCGTAATAAACCACTTGAGTTTTGGCAGGCAGGAAAATATCGACGTTGTCCTGGCGGGTTCAATTTTTGTCAAAGGCGAGAATGCAAAGGCCATTGAAAGAATTATGGAAGATGTACTCAAAAAGAATGGTGATAGGAAAATCACATTTAAGGTGTTAACGGCGCCTCCGGTTGCAGGGGCAGTTTTATGGGCGCTGGAGGGACTTGAGGACAGGAAGCGGATCCATGAAAAGGTAATCAAGGCCTTCGCAGAAAAGTGAATTCAGCGGTTTATGGGGGATTTTATGAGGAAAATTACGTATTTGACGATTGATGACAGTCCAACGAAAGATATGCGGGAGAAGGTTGACTATCTGTTTTCAAAAGACATACCGGCAGTGTGGTTCTGTACGGGAAAGGCAATGGAAAAATACCCGGAGGAGGTGGTTTATGCCATAAAGAAGGGGTTTGTCATCGGCAACCATTCCTACAGCCACCCCCACTTTTCCGGGATAGACCTTGCGGAATGCAAAAATGAAATCAAGCTTACCGATGAAATCATTGAACAGGCATATAAAAGATCGGGAATTGCGAGGCCTGTCAAGGTCTTCCGGTTTCCTTACGGGGATAAAGGGGGACTGAAGGGTGACGATGTGACGGCGCAATATGAAGGCATCGGAAAGGAGAGGAAAGAAGCTCTCCAAAAATTCTTGAGCACACTGGGCTACAGGAAGGTTTTTTTTCCGGGGATTACTTATAACTACTATAAGGCCTACAAGCTGGATGAGGACATCGATTGGTACTGGACCTACGATATCATGGACTGGGAGCTGTACAGGGAGGAGCGGGAGTTCGGCTTTGACAGCATCGAAAAAATCTTTGATAAAATGGAGGAAAACGATCCTGAAAATTGGAAAGGCTTGAACTGCTTTTTATCCGAAGATATTATTTTAACCCATGATCAGACCGCCACGACAAAGGAGTTCAAGCAGATCATTGACAGGCTGATTTCAAAGAACATCGAGTTCAGGCTCCCTCAATTCAAATAACGCAGAGAAAAGCTGTTGAAGCACCGGGTGGATAACCTCCGGTGCTTTTGTCATGGGCGGATTTTTGCCTGGTAAAAAAAGGAGAAAAACATGTAAAAAAATGAGATTGAGTTATCCATGCACGGGATGTATTGTTTTTATACCATTGCAGCTTCAAAAGAAAGAAAAAATGGGGAGGTGAAAGGATTCGGGACCGTATGCTTGAATGAACGTAATGAAGCTGCCGGTAAATAGAGAATGAAAGGATGTGTACAAATTGAACAGGAAAAACAGGTTTATTTCCTTCATGGTGGTCTTAACGCTATTTGTAACCGTAATGTTTTCTTCGGCAACTGTTCAGGCAGGCGCAAGCGGGATATTTATCAGGGTTAACCAGGTTGGATACACGCCAGCCGCCAGCAAAGTAGCCATCGTTCTGTCCAGCACGAATTTGAGCGGAGTCAGGTATGATGTTTTCAACTCGGGCAACACGTCGGTATTCAACGGCACAATTTCCACAGCCAATAAAGGAACCTGGGGAGATGCGGGCGGTGCAAACTGCGCCTATGCCTATGCTTTGGATTTCAGCTCTCTAAATACAGCAGGCAGCGGATACTATATAAAAATCAATACGTATACCTCACCGACCTTCACGATCGGCAATTCGGTTTACGGCAGTCTGGCGGACCTGTCGATGCAATTCTTCAAGGTACAGCGCTGCGGCAATACAAACCCACAGGACCATGGCGTATGCCATGCAGCAGGAACAAACTCCTCCATTGACGGAAGGCCCGATGGGTCGTCGAATACCATCGACGTAACCGGAGGATGGCATGATGCGGCGGATTACATAAAATTCATGAGCACCACCGGACATGTCACGGATGTAATGCTCACCACGTACATCCATCATCCGGAAGTTTTTCCTTCACCGGCAAGTTCCAGCGGCATGCTGACGGAAGCAAAGGTTGGACTCGACTTCATTAAAAAGATGTGGGACAACACAAACCAGGTATTGTACATGGAAGTGGGCGACGGGCTGGACCATGATGTTGACAACGACGACCTGGATTCCCGCAGCAAGTGCTGGCCGCAAGACGATAACACCATCTATGGGGCAGTGCGTCCGGTACATCCCTGCCCGCCGGGTACAGGTGCAAACCTTGCGGGCAAGGCGGCTGCCGCACTGGCGCTGGGAGCAAAGATCTGGGGAGACCCGGGCGGACCCTGCTATAATTCTTCCCTGGCCGGCAGTTACCTCACTGCAGCACAGCAGATCTATGCATGGGGCAAGTCCAGAACAGGGATTGCAGCAGATGCGGACGAATACTATGTGGATTCCGACTACAGGGAGGATATGGCATGGGCGGCAGCCGAACTCTACCGTGCTACCGGCACAGCCTCCTATTTGACGGACGCAAAATCCTATTGTGACAGCGCTGGAAATTGGCATACCAAAAGCGATACCAGCCTGAACTGGTCAAGAGCGTATCATTGGGCAAACTATGAGGTTGCATCCCTTGACCCCACATACAAAAGCACGGTAGTAACGCGTATGAATAATCATCTGAACCTGGTAAAGAACTACGCAAACAGTCAATATTGGAACAACAGCTGCGGGTCAAAATGGGGCACCTATGAGGTAATGGGCAATAATGCGGTGGAAGCGGCAATGTACCAGGAGCTCACCGGCAATGGGACGTATGTTGACTTTGCACAGCAGCAGCTCGACTTTATGCTGGGAAGAAATCCGTGGGGTATAAGTATGTTGAATGGTGCGGGTACAACCTGGTTTAAAAATCCCCGTCATCGTGTGACGACGCTGAACAGGGTTAATAATCCGGGATACCAGCTTCGCGGTTCATGGAGCGAAGGGTTTATGACAAGTGCGGATTACAGCGAAAATCAAGCGGACCCGTTACTTTCAGGACAGGAAGATCCGAATGTTGTAAGATTTAATGACAATCGCATGATCTGGCATGACAACCGCAGAGACTATGCCACCAATGAAGTCACACTCTCCGGCAATGCCGCCTGCATGGCGATGGTGGCATTCATGGGAGGAGGGGCGACGCCTTCCGGGGAAGCCACCGACTATATCACCGATGGGGATGCCTATGTAAGGGACGGCACCTATGCGGCGACAAACTATGGAACCGCGGCAACCATCGACGTCAAAGGCGACCCTGATGCAGGGTATAACAGGAAGGGCTTTGTAAGGTTTGACCTCACCGGGCGTTCCGGGTCATCCGTTACCTCTGCCACCTTGAAGCTATACTGCAGTGCCGTGTCCGCATCAACCCCCATAAAAATATACGGACTTACCGGCAGTGATTCCTGGCTTGAATCGGGCAGCGGGAGTATCACCTGGAACAATCAGCCCAGCAGCACGGGAGCGGTATTGGTCGGCACAATAAACGTCTCCGCCGCAGGTTGGTATACCCTCGATGCAACGGGTTATGTGAACAGCCAGATGAGCGGAGATAAAAAGGTGACGTTCAAGCTGCAGGTGGAGAACAGCAATGGAGCGAGCATAAGCTTTAACAGCAAAGAAAATGCCTCCAATAAACCGGTTTTGACAGTGAATTAGATCGGGAACAAAAGTGGAACAAAAAAGGCTGCTTATCCAGGCAGCCTTTTTTGTTCGGGAAAGAGACCGGGAGCATGACAAAGCAGTCTCTTCAAACACCATGCCGAAAAGCTTTTCGAAGGTAAAAAAAAGAGAATTTGTCGTAAAAAAAGAAGATTGTTTGAGGTGAGGACCCATGGTAATTTTAAATCAGAAAATAAAAGCGGAAGGATGAAGCTTAAAATGCTTAAAGAGATTTCATTAAATTCCTATTGGAAATTCAAGCTGGATGAAGCTGACGAAGGGTTGGCGAAGGGCTGGAATGAAACGACGCCGGAAGAGGTTGAAGAGATATGGGTCCCGTCATGCTGGAATGAACTGAGGGAAGAACTGTATGAGTATGAAGGGATCGCCTGGTATTTTAAAATGTTTACTTTTAAAGAAATAGAGGAAATCAGAAGATATACCCTGTTTTTCAACGGCGTTAACTATAAATGCGACATCTGGCTCAACGGCGGGGCGATGGGAGCGCATACGGGAGGATTTACGCCTTTTGAAATCGACATCAGCAACAGCCTTGTTTTAAATGGCGTAAACAACCTTGCGGTGCGCGTTGACAGCACAATAAGCAATATGACGTCGCCGCCCATTGGCGTGGACTGGTTCAATTACGGCGGCATCTTCCGGGACGTATCCATCCGGGGTACCGGTGAGAGCTGGATTGAGGATATAACGGTTGTAACAAAAATGGACGGCGAAGTGAAAATTACGGCAGACATCGGGAATTTCGATCCGGATAGCCACTACTCCCTCAACCTAAGGGTTGATGACAGGGAAAGGGTCGAACCGGTATGCCACATGGAGAAAGACTTACAAAGCAGCAAAGAGACCTTCGGAGTGTCAATTCACAATCCCAGGCTGTGGTCTCCCGGCAATCCGTTCTTGTATGAATTCGAGGTCAGCCTGTCGAAAAACGGGAAACGGATGGATGCCTGGACCCACAGGATCGGGGTCAGGGAATTCTCGATAAAAGACAGGAAGGTTTTGCTGAACAATGAGGTGATCTACCTGCGGGGCTATTCAAAGCATGAGGAATATCCTCTGACGGGAAGGACATTTTCCTTTGATATCTTGAGAAAAGACTATGAATTGTGCAGGAAGGGCAGTGCGAATTTTGCAAGGCTGTGCCACTATCCCCACCATTTGAAGGAATATGAGATCGCAAGCGAGGCAGGAGTACTGGTAATCGCAGAGGTGCCGAATGTCAATTTTAAAAGGGAACAATTCCAGAACCCCGAGCTTTTAGAACTGGCCAACAACCAGATGAAAGAAACGATCAAGTATTACAAGAACGAGACCTGCATCATGTTCTGGAGCCTTTTTATCGAATGCAAAACCTATGAGGATGCGGCGGTGGAGTTTGTTCCGAAGTACATAAAGCTTGCGAAGGAGCTGGACCCGACCCGGTTCACCGTACATGCGTCGGATATTCCGGAGGAGGACCGGACCTACGAATATTTTGACGTGGTGGGAATCAATTACTGGCGGGGCTGGTATAACGGGCACACCATTGAGGAGGGAAGCGGGCTCATCGATAAAATTGCAGCCCGGTATCCCGACAAGCCCGTATTGATGACTTCCGGAGGATGGGAGGGCGTCTACGGCTACCATTCTTTGAAAACAAAGATGAAATGGTCGGAAGAGTCCCAGGCGGATTACCTGGAAGCACTGATCGACTTGTATGTTTCCAAGGACTATATCATAGGGCAGATCGTGTGGACCTTCAACGATTTCAGGGTCTCCCCCTGGGTCATCGACGGGGAGGCAAAATGGCCCGCCAGACCCATGGGAATAAACCACAAGGGCGTGCTGGACCTTTATAGAAGGCCAAAGCTTTCCTATTACCGGCTGCAGGAAGCCTTCAAGAAATGGGACGGCAAAAGCAGGTAAAAAAAGAAGAATTATAAGTAAATATATGAGATTGAGGCTGCCGGACGGCCGGTATATCATTGGATTATAGCATGTCACAAAAGCATACGATCAAGAAAAAAAGAGGAAAGAAGAATGAATTATATTTATAAGAAGACCTTTTCTTTCATTCGAAGTGAAAGTTTTGTAGCCTATATTTTTATTTTACCCTGCTTGTTTTTCCTGTTTTTCATGGCCATTTTGCCCATCTTTCTGACGGGCATCATCAGTTTTACCAGCTGGAGCTCCGTCACGGCAGATCTTGCCAAGCTGAAATTTGTGGGACTGGAGAATTACAAGGATTTATTGACGGATGAGGTTTTCTTTAAAGCGCTGCTCAATAACATTCTGCTTCTTGTTTACACCATTCCCGTACAGTTGATCATCAGTTTTTTTGTCGCCGTACTGATCAACAAGGCCTGTTATTTTAGAGGGCTGTTTAAAGCAGTTTATTTCTTGCCCTATATATCCAGTACCGTTGCGGTTGCAACCATCTGGATGGTTGTTCTACAGCCTTCCTATGGACCTCTGACCGAAATGCTGCATGCCCTGGGAATTGAGAATACCCCCAAATGGCTTGTCGATTTCCATTGGGCCCTCCCCAGCTTATCGGGAATGATCGTGTGGCAGAATCTGGGCTACGATATCATTATCATTCTGGCGGCCCTCCAGGCGGTGCCTCATGAAATGTATGAGGCGGCCGACATCGCCGGAGCCAACTGGCTTGTGAAGCTTAAAAGCATTACCCTTCCCATGATCACACCGACCCTATTCTTCCTGGTCATTTATGAGACAATGGAAACCTTCCGGATCTTCGACCAGATCAGCGTTTTGACAGACGGGGGACCCGGCAACGCCACGCAGGTGCTTGTATATTACCTGTATAAGCAGGCATTCCGGCTTGGGCATATAAACTATGGCTCGGCAATAACCATCGTACTATTTTTCATCGTTTTCATCATTACGCTGATTCAATGGATATTCAGAAAAAAATGGGTGCACGAATAGAACAGGAGAAGCTTTCATGGACAATGCATTAATTTATAAAAAGAGCCATAGCCGTTTAAAAAATCAAATGGGAAAGATCATCGTGACGATTTGCCTGGGGCTCTTCGGCCTGATCATGATTCTGCCGTTTATCTGGATGATATCCACATCGATGAAATATGAGGTTGATGTGTTTACCTTTCCCATCCAATGGATCCCCACAAGGTTCAGGTTGGTTGAAAACTATAAAGAAGTCTGGCTTGGCAGCATGCCTTTTGGCCTGTACTATTTCAACTCCATAAAGGTCACATTGATTACCACCGTGCTGTCTTTGGCGATTTCCAGCTTTGCCGCCTATGCCTTTTCAAAGCTTGAGTTCCCCGGCAAAAATAAAATTTTCATTCTGATCATTGCCACAATGATCATTCCCGACCAGGTTACGCTTATTCCAAGGTTTTTATATTTTAAATGGCTTCATTTATTTGACTCCCATCTTTGTCTGATCATAAGCATGCTGTTCAGCCAATCCAGTATATTTTTTATTACGCAATTTATGAAGTCCTTGCCGGCGGAACTCAGCGATTCGGCCAAAATCGACGGAGCCGGGCATTTGGGCATATTCTGGAACATTGTCCTGCCCCTGGCCAAACCGGCCATCGCAACCATGGCCATCATAAAATTCATATGGTCCTGGAATGATTATCAGAATGTGCTGATTTTTATCACCAATGCCAGGTTGTATACAATACAAATCGGAGTCCGGATGTTTGCAGACAAATTCGGGTCCTTTTATTCACTGATCATGGCGGCATCGGTATCTGCCATTATACCGCTGTTCATCATATTCATCCTGGGACAGAAGTATATCATCGAAGGCCTCACCGCAGGAAGCGTCAAGGGATAACCATTTATAGGTAATAAAGGCCTGTTGTCCAAAAGCAACGCCGTTATTATAATAAAATAAAAGGGGAGATATTATGAAAAAATCGCTAAAGCTTTTATCCGCCGCTCTGGCAGCGATGCTCCTGTTTGCTGCAGTACTTTCCGGCTGCGGCAGTCCGGACGGCACAAAGGCGCAAAAGGATGCCGGGACCGGATCAGGGGAGCAGGCGGCTGCCAAGACCGTGACACTCAAGTTCTATACCGCGACAGATGATGCCACAAACAAGCAGCGGAAATGGCCTGAATTTATCGCGGATTTTGAAAAGAAAAATCCGGGGATAAAAGTGGAAATGGCTCCACTGGTTGCAAACGTAAGCTATGACGAATACAAAAAGAAAGCGGACCTTATGGTGGCGGGGGGAGATCAAATTGATCTGCTGCGGACCGCTGCCGTGTATGAACTGACCAAGGGTGTCGACAATGGGATATACGAACCCCTTGATGATTATGCCAAGAAAGCGGGAATTAATTTAAACGACGAATATAAAGGCCTGATCGATTACAAAGACCAAATTTACGCAATCCCAGAAGAAATTACGCCCTGGCTGGTATTCATAAACAAGGATATGCTTGATGCCGCGGGGCTGCCGTTACCTCCGGCAGATTGGACCTGGGAGGATTACAGGACCTATGCGAAAAAGCTTACCAAAGGGGAAGGGGCCGGCAAGGTTTATGGCTCATTCATGAATGACTGGTCACAATTCTTTACGGTTGGAGTTCAGACACAAATATTTGATACTCCGTTTTTTACAAAGGATGACAAACAGAATTTTGATCATCCGGTATTCAGAGACGGTTTGCAGTTCAGATTCGATCTGGAGAATACGGACAAGAGCCAGGTTCCTTACATCGATATGAAATCCCAGAAGCTGGCGTACAGGACGGAGTTCTTCGGCGGAAAAGTGGCGATGGTCTGCATGGGATCGTGGCTGGTAGCGGATATTCAGAACAAGGAAAAGTATCCGCATACCTTTAAAACCACTTTTGCCACCTATCCAAGGTGGAGCAAGGAGGATAAGCCCAATACCTCCTATCTTGACGGAGCAGGCTGCGGATGGTCGGTCAATGCACATTCCCAGTACAAGGAAGAGGCTTTTAAATTCTTAATGGCATTGACCTCAGAGGGTGGAGAAATGGCCCACAACACCTGGTCCCCCTGGAAAAAGGCGGATGCCGAGGCACAAATCAAGGGGATTGTCGGGCCGGATGAAAGCCTGTATGATCTGGATGCATTCAAAAAGGTGGTTTATGACCCGCAAAGGGTTGACAACATTGTTACAAGGGCCGGTCCCGGGGAAGATGCAATCATTGACGCCTTTACCCAGGAGGCGGAAAAATACTTTGTGGGGGGACAGTCTCTGGACGCTTGCTTGAAGAATACCATCAAGCAGGCCGAGGACATCATTGCCAAGTCAAAGAAATAAACGGGCCTGGCATAGCGGATATGTTCGGTAAATGAAGGTTTTATCCCTTTGTTTACCGAATATTATCTTGTGGCAATGAACTATTTAAAACAGGACAAAGGTGATTTGATGGGGAACATGATCAGAAGATTCAGAAACCTGAGTATTAAAAAGAAGTTGACGATTTCCTATTCCGTCATCGTTGTATTCCCTGTCATGATTTCCTTGATCATTTCAAATATTGTCCTGAACAACTTTATGCTGGAAAAGATCAGCAGCATTAACGCCGGTTCCATTAAAGACTCTTACAAGATACTGAACCGTACGCTGGATGACATCTCCTTTACTTTGCTGAGCATTTCCAACAATGATCAACTCAAGGAAATTTTAAAAAACAACAGAGAATTCTCCAATCAAGAGAACAACAATTATGAAAGATATAAAAAGAAAAAGGCAATCGACAATATTTTCGAAAATATTCCCATCACGCTGGGGGTCTATAATACCAGGGTGACGGTTTTGGGGGAGAACCAGTTTGCTTATGCAAATTGGGAGGACTATTCCCGGTATATGGCTCTGATCAGAAAAGAAAAATGGTACGGGGACATCCTGGCGTCAAATACGCAAAGGGTATTGTGGATAGGCGTTACACGGAATTTGTACAAAGAAAACGGGTATTTTCTGGAAGCGGCAATCTCCGTCAATGAGGGAAGCGGCAAATTGTCCAAAGTGGGCGTTGTTCACATCAGTATCGACGAAAAGGATATTTTCAAGGCGTTGCAATCAAACAGCCAGGACAATGACATATACCTCATCCGAAACAATGGCGAAATCATATCCTGCGAAAACAAAAAGGAAATCGAAAGCAATTTGAATGAAAAGATCGATGTTTCCAAAATAATCCGGAATACGGGGAATTGGTATATTGATAGGGAAAAGAACGGGGAGCGGGTGGTAATCACCAGTTTGCCCATTGATAAGGCGGGCTGGACGCTTGTCTCCGTGGTGTCCTATGAAAAGCTGGTTGAGCCTTTGAACAGGATGAGGAATATACTTCTGGGTATCAATTTGATTTTTATCGTCACGTTTCTCATTGTGGCCCTGCTTATATCGAATATCATCAGCAAACCTATTATAAAACTAAGCGCGAGCATGAAAAAGGTGGAAAAGGGGAATTTCAATGAAAAAGTCGAAGTGCTGAGCGAGGACGAAATCGGAAAGCTGAGCAGCAATTTCAACCACATGCTCGACAAGGTCAGCGAGCTGCTGGTGCTCACAAAAGAGCAGGAAATGCTGAAAAGGGAAGCGGAGTTCGAAGCCCTTCAAGCGCAGATCAACCCGCATTTTCTTTTCAATACCTTAAGCTCCATTCGATGGGCGGCGGCAGCCTATGGGGACAAGAAAGTAGAAGCGATGATACACGCTTTATCGGTATTGTTAAGATCCAGCATAAGCAACGGCCAGGGGATGATCCCCATGGAAGAGGAAATTAATATCTTGCGGCATTATCTGGATTTGTTTCAAATGAAACAGGGGTACAGCTATCATCTGGAGTGCAGTATGGACGAAAGCATTTTACGGTATGAAATTCCCCACCTCCTGCTGCAGCCAATTGTTGAGAATTCCATCCTGCATGGTTTTGAGGGAATGAAGGAAGACGGCATTATAAAAATTACGGCAAGGACCTCCGGGGAGGTCTTGAAGATTGACGTGGTGGATAACGGGAAAGGATTTCACGGGTCCCTGGAAAATATCCTGAAGGGTGAAAACAGGAAGGCGGATAAAGAAAGGTATTATAAAAGCGTCGGTTTGAAGAACATCAACGACAGGATCAAACTGAATTATGGGGAAAGCTACGGACTTGATATCCGGCAAGGAGAGGAAGGCGGTACGGCAGTGACATTATCTCTCCCATATAAAAAGGAGTGAACACATTTTGCTGAAAGTGTTGCTGGTGGATGATGAAATTAATATCGTTGAGGGACTGAAACTTTCCATCGAATGGGAAAAACACGGATATGAAGTGGCTGATGTGGCTCAAAACGGAGAGGATGGGTTAACAAAGGCTTTGGAACTGAAACCGGATTTGATCATTACCGACATCACCATGCCCAGGATGAACGGCCTTGAGATGGCGGAAAGCATCAGGGGAAAGCTGCCTGGAACAAGCCTGATTTTTTTAACCTGCCATGAGGATTTTCATTTTGCAAAGAAAGCTGTCAACTTAGAGGCAGCTGAGTATTTGATCAAGGATACCATGACAAGGGAAGAGCTTTACGCATGCCTTGACAAGATAAAGCGGTCCATGGATGAAAAGCGCTTGAAGAAGGAAAAGACAACGGAGCTCACCATTGAATTAAATCAGAACCGCAGCCATTTCGGAGAAATTCTGATCAATGATCTGCTGAAAAAGAAATATACCGAAATCAGGGGATTCAAGCGGCGGCTGGAGGTATACGGCTATCAATTGAAAAAGAAGAGGTATGTGCTTTCCGTCTTAACCATTGACAGATATTTGGAGCTGATTCGCACAGGTACCTTCAAAAATGACACCCATTTGATAAGGATCATTGTCCTCAATATCGTTGATGAAATTTTAAAAACAAAGGATATGGGTGAAGTTTTCCCGAAAAGTGAAAATGAATATGTCATCGTCTACAATTTTGATCCCAATCTGAAATACAGCATGCATGACAGGATCATTTCGATTTCGAAGGAAATCCAGGCTTGCATTTCGAAGGTGCTTGCCAATTCCTGCACCATTTATATCGGGATGCAGGTTGAGTCGCTTCTGGACATTTATCTTGCGTACAGGGACATTTCAATTTTGAAAAACAAGCGGTTCTATCTGGAGGATGGAAGGATTTTGTCCATTGAATCCAAGGATTACCCTTCACCGAAGATGGATGGCAGCTTTATAAACGGCATGCTTAAGGAATTTGAGAACCGGCTTGGAGAGATGAACCTCGAATTGCTGATAAATCGGGTAGACAGTTTGTTTGAAAAGGCATTTCAAGAGAAAATCACGGCTTCCGATGTAAAGGGCGCCGTTAAAAGGATATTCCTACTGATCATCAATGGGCTTGAGAAGCATGGAAGTAAGTACAAAGAGGTCATCGAGGAAAACTATCTGGAGGTCATCGACCGCATCGACAATATGTTTGAATTGAAGGAGTTCATTAAAAAATGCATTGTGTATGCCGTTGAAATGCTAAAGAAGAATGCGGCGTACCATTCTTCCCCGGAGATGAAAAAGATTTTACAGTATGTCATCCAGCATCTGGAGGAAGAAATCAGCCTGGATACCGTTGCTTTATATGCAAACATGAATCGAAGCTATTTCAGCAGGTACTTTAAAAGCAAGACCGGCGAAAACTTCGTGGACTTTCTGGCAAGAACCAGAATAGAGAAAGCGAAGGAGCTTTTACGGGAGACGGATTATACCATCGATGAGATTTCTCTGCGGGTTGGCCATGTAAATAAAGGGTATTTTACCAAAGTGTTTAAAAAGGTTACAGGCCTCAATCCCGGCGAGTTCAGAAAGAAGAAATATGTGTGAGTATGGTGCTTGGAGGGGAGCCTGCCAATGGATGCAGTGAGGACAATACAAAGAGATAAGTTAAAGGCGGAAATTTTCAGGAGCAGGGCTGAAATGGGAAGAGCGGCAGCGACGGCAGCGGTCAAAAGAATCAAGCAGCTTGCTTTAACGAAAGAGGAAATAAACATCGTTTTTGCAGCGGCGCCGTCACAGAATGAATTTCTCGAATGCCTGATACAGGATAAGGGTGTTCAATGGGGAAAGATCAATGGGTTTCACCTTGACGAATACATCGGCCTGGATGACGAAGCACCGCAAAGCTTTGGCAATTTGCTGAACAGGGCCGTATTTCAAAAGGTAAAATTTAAGAGCATATATTACCTCAATGGAAATGCGGCAAATCTTGAAGAGGAATGCAGCAGGTATTCGGAGCTTTTGCAGCGGCATCCGCTGGATATGGCTTTTCTGGGGATTGGAGAAAACGGGCATCTTGCCTTCAATGATCCTCCGACGGCGGATTTTAGTGATAAATCTTCCGTGAAGGTGGTCAAACTGGAGGAGGCCTGCAGAAACCAGCAGGTAAATGATGGCTGCTTTACATCCCTGAGCGAGGTTCCGGAGTATGCGTTTACGTTGACGATTCCTGCCATATTGTCAGCAAGAGAGATATACTGTGTGGTTCCCGGGAAAACAAAAGCGGAAGCCGTCAAAAATGCGCTGTTTGGACCTGTCGCAGAGACCTGTCCTGCATCGGTGCTTAGAAAGCATGAAGCCGCGAAGCTGTACATGGACATGGACAGTGCCGGGCTGATCCTATAGAAGATTGACGGAAGGCCCCATATGCCTTTGAGAAGGAGCGGAATGGGCTTAGAATTCCCTTCGCCGGCTGGTGGAGGGAATTTTCAGTTCCTCACGGTATTTTGCGACGGTCCTCCTTGAGATAACCACTCCGGCACTGCTCAGCACTTCGGCGATTTTCTGATCGCTCAAGGGCTTTTTCCTGTTTTCCGTTTCGATCATTTTCTTAATCCGCAGCTTGATGCTGGCCGGGGTATTTGCGTTGTCACCCGTACGGCCAACGGCATTGGAGAAGAAATACTTCAACGCAAAAGTCCCCCAGCAGCACTGGAGATATTTCCCGCTTACCGCGCGGCTGACGGTGGACTCGTGAAGCCCCAGCCTTGAGGCCACATGGTTGAGCAGCATGGGAACCAGGTGGCCGGGACCTTTGCGCATAAAATCTCTTTGAATATCGACGATTGCTCCGGCTACCTCCAGCAGGGTACGGTTTCTCTGGTGGAGGCTCTTTTTGAGAAGCAGGGCCTGCTCCAGCCTGCCGCCGATAAACTCCCGGACCGCCGTATCGCTGGAAGTGTTCAGAAGCTCCTTATAAACCGGACTTATATTTATGGAAGGATAAATAGAATCATTCACCACAATCTCAAGCTCCCTCCCGGAGCTGACGGCGATTACGTCGGGAGTAATGTAGGGAACAGGCCCGCCGGTGCCATAGTGGGAGCCGGGGCCGGGGTTTAAGGCCCGTAGGGTGGCTGAAATGCTTTTGACCTTTTCCATGGGGATGCCGAGCCCGGAGGCGATGGCTGCGAGCTTGTTCCTGGACAGTTCCTCCAGGAAGGATACAACCACCTTCTGTACGTCGCTGTCGGAGATCCCTTTTTTCTTTAACTGGATGAGCAGGCATTCCCGGAGGTTCCGGGCCCCTACACCCCAGGGCTCCATATCCTGAACAATCCCCAGGGCCTTCGCCATATAAGGCCGCCCCACACCGCACAATTCAGACAGCTGTTCGATGGAAAGCTCCAGATAGCCTCTGCCGTCCAGGGATTGGATAATGTACTCCGCCGCCCTTGAAACGGCGGGACTCAATTTCTGCATGTGAAGCTGGTGCAGCAGTGTTGTCTGAAGCGTCTCGTCGTCCAAAGAAGGGACGGTTACCTCATCATCATTTTGCTGGCTCTCCCAGAAGTGAACCCTGCCCCGGGCGTCAACACTTGACAGCCATTCCAGTTTTTTCAGCATTTCCCGGTACCTGTCCGGCTCCGCATAGTCATCCTCCAGCTCAATGGCCGGGTTTTCCAGGGCCTGCCGGTGGATATGGGCCAATAGCTCGGAACTGTTCATATGCAGTACTTTTAATGCTTGCTGAACCTGAGGAGACAAGGTTTGCCTCTGAAACAGTCCGGTATTTATATTTGTGTTTGTAGTTGGCTGCATATGTGACGGTCCCCTTTAAAAAACAAAAAACCTTTTCCACGCGGGCTTGCATCAGTGAATGTGATGATAAATCAATTATAGCACGGCGGGCAAAAGCGTGAAAGCTTCTGTGGGAAAACACAGAAATTGGCATGAAATTTGCTTTGCAAATAGAGGGGTTAAATAGTGAATTTTTTACACCTCCCATGTCATTTTTTTGTGTGTTCCCTTTGCCCCCAATATACTATAATCAAAAATGTAAAGAGGATTTGCTGGCCGGCAAAGTCGAAAATATTCAGTTTCGAAAGGAAGGAGCACTATGAAAAGGATACTATGCCTGATCATCTCTGTAATTATGGTTGTGGGTATATTTGCAGCTTGCGGAGCGAAAACGGAGCAAAAGCAGGAGGATACCAAGCCTGCGGCGGCAGCGGAGAAGAAAGAGGAGCCCTGGAAGGAAGAGCCCAAAAAGGAAACCACCTTACATATCATCCATTGGAACCAGTTGGGTAAAAACGTCATCGAAAAGTTTGAAAAAGAGAACACGGGAATCAAAATACAGCTTGAACAATTCCCGGTGGACAAATTCATATAGGTGATCAAGACCCGGATTGCAGAGCTGGTGGGCTACAGCGACGCAAAATACTTCAGCAAGGTTTTCAAAACCGAAACAGGAATGAGCCCCAGTGAGTATTTAGCGATGAACAGGGACAGCGGACCCGACTGCTGAGGCTGCCGGGATACTCACGGCAGCTTTGTTTGCTGTTTTGCAAGATAGGATTCCACCAGCTCCCTGTTTTCCCACAGGGCACAGCCTCCTTGCTTTTCATTGAGCAACGAGTGGTTTTCTCTGATTTTTTTCAAGAACCCGGATTCCAGGCATTCTCTCAAAGACCTGTCTTTTATACTGGAATCGGAGAAGGGGGCAAAGGGACAGGGCTCAACGCCTCCTGCCGGGTTTACATGGATAAAACCCCGTCCTGAAGCCAGGCAGCCTCCAAAGTGTTTCTCGTCTCCGGGGAAAGCAATGAAGGAAGCGGGAAGATTGGCTCTCAGGGAATCTATCCGTTCTATAAGCAGCTGCCTCTGGCTTTCGTCCAGGACCAGATGCTCCGTTCCGTGCTCCACGGGAACATATTCCACAAAGAAGAACAGCTTGCAGCCGCTGCCCACCAGTTCCCGGGCAAAGCCGGGGGCTGTGACGGTATCCGCATTCTCCGAGGTCACGGTGATGGAACAGCCGTAAAATACATTGCTTTCATGCAGGTCTGCAAACAGCTTCTTCAGCTTCGCGTAAATTCCCTTTCCTCTCCGGCGATCGGTATCTGCTTCCGGCCCTTCGATACTGATGACCGGCACGGCATTTTTGGTTGATTTCAGGCATTGTATCAGTTGGCGGTCCATCAGAAGCCCATTGGTGAAGACGGGAAAGATCACATCCCTGTGGGCCCGTGCGATGGACAGGATTTCCTGTTTCCTTACGAGGGGTTCGCCTCCAGCCAGCAGGATGATGGAGATTCCCAGATCTCTGGCTTCACCCACCATGCTTTGCAGGCGTGTAAAATCCGTTTCGGCGGAAGACTGAGGGTGGCGGGCGTGGGCGTAACAGCCCGCACATTTCAGATTGCAGCGCTCAGTGATGCTGGCGATCATAAAAGGAGGGACATGCAGCCCCTGACGCTCATTTTTCTCCCGTCTCTTTGCAGCCTTTTGCTGGGACCTGATGGTTTTAAGCACAAAAGCGGCCTGAGACGGGTTTTTGAGATTTTCCTTCAGTATATTGTCAAACAAATCCATGATGGATTCATCCATTTGCCTGTTAAACTCAAAAAGCTCCAGTAAACCCATATTAAAACCCTTTCCTGTGGAACGTTGTACTAATTTATTCCGGCTGTTGGCCCTTTATGTTTTTCGTCACTTTTCTTGTGAGCTCCTTCAAGGTTTCACGCAGGAAGACCCCCTCATGGGGTGAGAGCTCGACGCTGCAAG
The DNA here is from genome assembly GCA_023424965.1 of Bacillota bacterium. GTDB lineage: Bacteria > Bacillota > Clostridia > Acetivibrionales > JAFADI01 > JAFADI01. The sequence continues at coordinate 30,737 of JAFADI010000123.1, read as the reverse complement.
CCACCTTTACAGGTACTTCCCTGGCAGCTTCCTTCAAATCCCTTCCCTTTTCGGTAAGGCTGACGATGAGGTTTCTTTCGTCTTCCGTTCCCCGCCTTCTTTCAATCAGACCCATGGCTTCCAGCTTCTTTAATAGAGGAGTCAGGGTGCCGGAGTCCAGGTAAAGGGCATCCCCCAGTTCCTTGGCGGACAGGGACTGTTTCTCCCACAACACAAGCAGTGTGATGTACTGGGTATAAGTCAGACCCAGCTTTTCAAGATGGGGGCGGTAAAGCTTGATAATTTCACGGGAACATGCGTAAACGGCAAAACACAGCTGATTATCCAGCTTTAGTAATTCATCGGTATTCATGGCAGCCTTCCTTTGTGCTTAATTAGATTTTATAAAATTAAATTATCACATTGTGTGACGGATGTCAATTGGCCAAATTGTAGAATGCCAGAAGCTCATCACTTATCCGCAAAAAGCACCAAAACTTCATCGCAGGACAAACTTGACAGTACATGCCGTGAAGGGTATAATTATTTTATTAAATTCAATTTTATAAACTTAATTGGAGGATTGTTTATGAGCATTTATGATTTTACCGCCCGATCCATTGATGGAGAGGAAGTATCTCTTTCAGAATATAAAGGCAAGGTGCTGGTTATTGTCAACACGGCCAGCAAATGCGGCTTCACACCCCAATATGAGGGTCTGCAGAAGCTGTATGAGAAGTATAACGGCAAAGGCCTGGAAATTCTCGGCTTTCCCTCAAATCAGTTTGCAGAACAGGAACCCGGTACCAATGGTGAAGTAAAGAATTTCTGCCAGATTAACTATGGCGTTTCCTTCCCGCTGTTTGAAAAGATCAATGTTAGGGGGATGGATGCACATCCGCTGTTCCGGTTCCTGACGGAACAAAAACCTTTCAAGGGCCTTGACCCCAATCACCCCATAGGAAAGAAGCTGGCCGCGGTTCTTGAGGGAAAATTCCCTGAATTCCTTGAAGGGGATTCAATAAAATGGAATTTTACAAAATTTGTTATAGACAAAGATGGAAAAGTTGTGTCAAGGCATGAACCAACCACGACTCCTGAAAATATGGAAGCGGAAATTGAAAAATTACTCGCATAAAACGGGAATAAAGAGTATAATATAATAGACTAACCGGCTGTGAAGAGACGAGTAAAATGGGTTGACTTTTCAGAGAGAAAGCGTCCCGGGCTGAAAGCGCTTTTAAAGGAGAACATTTGAAGACCACCTCGGAGCCGGATCGGTGATTCCGTTATCATCGCAATGAGTATGAATTAGGGTGGAACCACGGGTATAGACTCTCGTCCCTTATGTTGAATAAGGAACGGGAGTTTTTTATTTTGGGTTATTAGCGGAGCAAATCCGGCCAAAAGTGAAGGGGTTTGACGCCCCTGAGTTTTCATTTGCATTTTAAATTACTAAAAATAGGAAGGAAGGTTGGCATGATTAAAATAACCTTGAAAGATGGAAGTTCCATGGAATATAACGAAGGAATTTCCATAAAGGAAGTGGCGGAAGGCATAAGCGCAGGGCTGGCAAGAGTTGCCCTGGCAGGGGAAGTTGACGGTGTTGTCAAGGATTTGGCCTTCAAACTGGAGAAGGACTGCAGGCTGAACATTCTGACGTTCGACAGCGAAGGGGGAAGGCTGGCCTACAGGCATACAACCTCCCATATCATGGCACAGGCGGTCAAGAGGCTTTATCCCGAAGTAAAGCTGGCCATAGGACCCTCCATTGAGAATGGGTTCTATTATGACTTTGACAGTGATAAGCCCTTTTCCGCAGAGGATCTCCAGAAGATCGAAAAGGAAATGGAAAAAATAATCAAGGAAGATCTCCCTATTGAAAGGTATACGCTTCCGAGGGAAGAAGCCATCGCGTTCATGGAGGAAAAGAAGGAGCCCTATAAGGTGGAACTGATCCGTGACCTGCCCGAAGGGGAGGAAATATCCTTCTACAGGCAGGGGGAATTTGTTGACCTCTGTGCCGGCCCCCATCTGGCTTCAACAGGAAAGGTAAAGGCCTTCAAGCTTACCCAGACTGCGGGCGCCTACTGGAGGGGCAGTGAAAAGAACAAGATGCTGCAGAGGATTTACGGAACTTCTTTCCCCAAAAAGAGCGAGCTGGAGGAATACCTGACAAGAATCGAAGAGGCAAAGAAAAGGGATCACAACAAGCTGGGGCGTGAGCTGGAGCTGTTCACCACCGTTGATTATATCGGCCAGGGACTGCCCATCCTGATGCCCAAAGGTGCAAAGGTGATCCAGCTTTTGCAGCGCTTTGTCGAAGACGAGGAGGAGCGCCGCGGATACATGATGACCAAGACGCCTTTTATGGCAAAAAGTGACCTTTATAAGATATCGGGCCACTGGGATCACTACCGTGAAGGAATGTTTGTCATGGGGGATGAAAAGGATGAAAGCGGGGAAGTTTTCGCCCTGCGGCCCATGACCTGTCCTTTCCAGTTCCAGGTGTACCTGGCAAGGCTCAGAAGTTACAGGGAGCTGCCCATGAGGTTCAACGAGACGTCAACCCTGTTCAGGAACGAGTCTTCCGGTGAGATGCACGGGCTGATAAGGGTAAGGCAGTTTACTATTTCCGAAGGCCACATCGCCTGTACTCCCGACCAGTTGGAGCAGGAATTTGCGGATTGTGTGGAGCTTGCCAACTTCATGCTCAAAACCGTGGGGCTGGACGATGATGTTTCCTACCGCTTTTCCAAATGGGATCCCAACAACAAGGAAAAGTATATCGGCAGCGAAGAGCAGTGGGAAGAGGCGCAGAACCGCATGAGGCAAATCCTGGACCATCTGGGGATAGATTATAAGGAAGAAGAAGGCGAAGCCGCCTTTTATGGCCCCAAGCTTGACATCCAGATAAGGAATGTCCATGGAAAGGAAGATACTTTAATTACCGTACAGATCGATTTCCAGCTGGCGGAGAAATTTGGGATGCAGTACATCGACAGCGACGGGCAGAAAAAGTATCCTTACGTCATCCACAGGACTTCCATCGGGTGCTATGAGAGAACACTGGCGCTGCTCATCGAAAAATACGCAGGCGCATTCCCCACCTGGCTGTCACCGGTGCAGGTGAAGATCCTGCCCTTGATTGACAAACACCAGGACTATGCCTTTGAGCTCAAGAAGCTCTTGCAGAGCAAGAATGTGAGAGTTGAAGTGGATTCAAGGAACGAAAAGATCGGATACAAGATCAGGGAAGCCCAGATGGAGAAGGTGCCTTACATGATCGTCATCGGAGACAAGGAACTGGAAAACAGGGCTGTGGCCGTCCGGTCGAGAAAAGAAGGGGACATGGGCACCATGGCGGTGGATGAATTTGTGAGCAAGCTGCTTAATGAAATCGAAACCAAGGCGAAATAAGCCCTAACAAAAAAACAGCGTGCATAAAACCTATGCACGCTGTTTTTTTGTTAGGGGACAGTCCTCAACTTTTGCGCCGACAGGTAGTGTGGCAGAGAAGGGAAATATCTGAATAGGGGTGGAATAGTACCGGAAAAAAGATAGGAAAAAGATAAGGGCCTTAAGGGGACAGTCCTCAACTTTGTGCAGCAACAGGTAGTGGGACAGGAGGAAATATTTGGACAGGATGGAACAGTACCCGGAAAAAAGATGAAGAGTTGAGGACTGTCCCCTTAATTTTGAAAATGACATTTGTCATTTTTTTGCGGCGAAAAACAATGACAAATTGTCGAAAAATGATTACAGTTGGCATCTGTTTTGTCAAAGGATTTAACTATAGAATAAATTGGTAGAATCCCATATGGGCTCTAAATTAATGCCTTGTGCTGGCGTGACGCAACCGGTCAATTCAAACTGTTTGGGGGATGATTATGTCGAAGGATGGTTTTGTATTAAAACAGGTTAAAAGGTATAATTTGAGATTGTTAATTGCAACATTAATCCTGATTTGCTTTACCGCTTCAGCCTCAGGAAGTTTTCCAAAGTACTGGCACAATTTAAAGAACGGGCCTTTTACCATCGATGCAAACAAACTGAAAGCGATAGGCGATGCCGATGCTGAAAACGAATATTACGTTAAAGTAAAAGGAGAAGAGGTTTATGACATTATAAAAGAGGAAGGATATCTTTTATTGGATATGAAAGAGGGACTGCTCATCATTAAAGGGGCGGGGGAGGAAAACAGCCTTGAGTTTGCCGGAGAATTAAAAAATCTTTCGGGCACGGATAGAGAGCAAATATACAATGCTTTACAGCAAAAAGTCGATTTGGAGAAAATCAAACCTGCAATTTACCCTGTAATGGTTGAGGCGGGGGATATCAAATCGAGTGGAACATACAAATATTTAATTTTCGCTTTGCTGCTCATTATAATACTCAGAAACCTTGTGGAATTCATGAGAAGAAATTCAAATCCTGCTTTGCATCCCATATGTAAGTTTTTATCAAAGTTTGGGGAAACGGATGTAATGGTAAGAACGGTTGATAGCGAAGTAGAGAGGGCAGGCGGACTTCCCAAAAAATCCTCCGTTATCGTAACTGAATCGTGGATGATTGCGAAAAGACTTTTCAAACTGGAGTTTATCGCTTTGTCCGATATCGTCTGGATATATCAAAAAGTAACCTCTCACAGCTATAACTTTATACCGACCGGGAAAACCTATGAGTTGATTGTATACACCCAGGACAAGGAAAAACATGAGATTAAGGCGAAAAACTCAAAATCCGGGGGAGAGATTCTTGAAAATGTAAACATCCATGCTCCATGGGCGTTTGCGGGTTATTCGGAAAATATTGAACAGCTGTGGAAGAAGAATTCTTCAGAGTTTATAAAGAGGGTTCAAGAGCGATTTAAGCAGGTAAGGGAGTATGGAGAAGAATCATTAAAACAGGGATAGAAAAATCGGAAGTCATGTTACAGACTGAAACATAAGTGTGCACAACGTGGTAAAGGCACAGGCAAGGGGACAGTTCGCAACGTTCATAAAGTTGAGGACTGTCCCCTTAAAATTGCCTTTAAAATTTAATTGCTTCTGTCTTCATCCAGCTTCACCTGGACCGTCATTGTTTTGCCGTCACGGTAGATTTCCACGGAAACGGTGTCGCCGGGTTTGTGTGTGTTTTTCACACTGCTCAGTTCGTCATAGGATGTCACGGCCTGCCCGTCCAGCCTGGTAATGATGTCTCCGGCTTCAATTCCCGCTTTGTAAGCGCCGCTCAAGGGAGTCACTTCTTTGACATAGACACCTTCCGGCATGTTATACTGCTGCGCCAGCTGTGCGTTAAACCGCTGGTCCACTGAGATGCCGAGCGATGGCCTGCCCTTCACATATTTGTAGTTTATCAGGCTGTCGGTAATCTCTTTTACCGTGTTGGAGGGTATGGCAAAACCAAGGCCCTCATACCCGTCGGCCACGATTTTAACGGAATTTATACCCACCACCTGACCTTTTGAATTTACAAGGGCGCCTCCGCTGTTACCGGGATTGATGGCTACGTCCGTCTGGATCAGCTTCTGGCTGCCGCTTTCCGTTTCGATGGTGCGGTTCAGACCGCTGATAATCCCCATGGTAACCGAACCCATATACTCCAGACCACCCGGATTTCCAATGGCAATGGCGGTCTCACCCACCTTCAGGTTGTCGGAATCGCCAAATTCCACTGCAGGCAGATTGGAAGCCTGAATTTTGATTACAGCCAGATCTGTTTTTGAGTCGTATCCCACCAGGGTGGCTTCATAGTACTTGTCCTTGTCGCTGGGAAGCACCACTTCCACTTTGGCATTCTTTGCAATGCTCTTGCTGGAGGTGTCCACAGCGCTTTCAACCACATGGTAATTGGTTACAACATAGCCGTCGGAGCTGTAAATGATTCCGGAACCTTCTCCGCCGCTTTCCTCCAGGCCGAATCTACCCAGGGACGAGGCAGTTGTCTTGATGCCTACGATGGACGGACCCAGCTTATCTGCAATGGCAGAAACACCCGTGGAAGAGGTCTCCATGGAAACATTGCTGAGCAGACCGGAGTTGGTCTGCGAGTTCCCTGTAACCGTATCCCGGCTGTTGTAGGATTGTGCCGCAGTGGCGAAGCCGGGGGCCGCAAACCATAGATAAGAACCTGCCACAGCACCTCCCAAAATAGAACTGATCAGTGAGACTGCAAGCATCTGCAAGAACACTCCATGCTTCTTCTTTTGGGGTATGGAGTGGTTTTCCTTATAGAAGGAGGAGTGGTTCAGGTGTTCGACAGGACTTTCCCATGTACCGGAGTCGTGGCCGCTTTCCTCAGCAACCGGTACGGCATCGCTGCTTTCCACATTGCTGCTTTCTGTGATTGCTTCATCTTTACAGTCCTCAGGAACTGTCTGGCTTTCAAGGCTGTCTGTACTTCCGCGTTTCGTATTGTCAAGTTCATTCCATTCGTTGTTATTCATTTTAACATCCCCTTTGCTACCGGCTTATTTTTCTTCAATGAATTTTTCCACCCCGTATTTGGTGTATTTGTCCTGGAGCCAGGTGTCATAGGTGGTGGACAGCTTCTGGTCAAAAAGCGCCCTTTTAATATCTGCGGTGCTGTCTTCATAAGTGGCGCCGTTAAAAGCATCCTTGTTTTCTTCAAAGTAACTCTTCATTTCTTCGTCCGTAATGGTGATTTCCGGCTCCAGCAATTTTGATTTGTTCAAATACTGCTCAATGTCTTTCCGGACATCCTCTATGGAATATCTGTAGCTTTCCAGGGCCTGTTCAAAGGCTTCCTGCCCTCCATACTGCTCTGAGATTTTTTGGATTTCCGCCTGGATATCTGCCTCTGCAACCTGGATGTTCTGAGCTTGAAGCTCCAGCTCCAGAATTTTATCGGCAATGAGGGAATCCAGTACTTCCTGGCCGTTTTTCTCCACCAGGACTTTATATAGCTCATCCTTGCTGATGGTATCCCCGTTTACGGCGGCAACGGCCTCACTCTGGGATTTGCCGGACAACACCTGTGCCGTGGCGGTGGCTCCGATGGAAGTTATCATCAAAATGACCGCAAACAGCAGAATCTGAAAGCTTTTTCTTTTTAACAGCTTGCGCATTTTATCTACATCTCCGTTTCTAGTCGTTGTTTTTACATGTACTGCGCCTTCCGTAGCTTCATGATAAGACATTAACCTTAAATAAACCTTAAACTTCAGAAGCGGTGAAATAAGGTAAAAGAAAACGGATGGAAAATATCCATCCGTTTTGCGGGTCTGTTTGAATGCTTAGTTGCTTGCGTGGGGCAGTTCTACCGTAAAGGTGGTGCATTCGTTTAAAATACTTTTCACATGGATTTTACCGCCGTTTTGCTCCACAATGGTTTTGGCAATGGCCAGGCCCAGGCCATAACCGCCGCTTTTCCTGGCACGGGACTTATCGGTGCGGTAGAACCGGTCAAAGATCCTGCCGATATGCTCGGGTGCAATCCCTTCACCGCTGTTGGATACGGATAAGAGAACATTGGCATGGTTCCTTTTCAGGGATATATTGATGCTTCCGGCATTGTTGGTATATTTTACGGCGTTGTCTAGAAGGATCATCACAACCTGCTGGATTTGCTCGCTGTTGCCATGAATGATCAACCCGGGCTCGATGGTATAGTCCAATGCGATGTTGCGCTCAAACACCACCGCCTCCATGGCCAGGATAACATTCTCCACCTTTTCACTCAGGTCAAAGTCGGTGAAAATCATTTTAACCTCCGAATAATCCAGTTGTGTCAGGTACAGCAGGTCGTTGGTCAGTTTTGCCATCCTTTCGGCTTCCGACTTTATATAGTGGAGCCATTTCGCCTGGTTGCTTATGGAGTCCTCACCGTTGGACAACAGCACATCCGCATTGGTATTGATTACCGCGAGGGGAGTTTTCAGCTCATGGGAAGCGTCGGCGATAAACTGCTTCTGCTTGTCAAAGGCTTCCTTTACAGGCCTTATGGCCCGGTTGGCAAACAGCCTGCTGATAAAGTAAATGATAAACAGCATGACAAATGCGGCCATCAAAAAGGTATAGATCAGATTTGTCAGAATGCCGTGCTGGGAGGTGATGTCCAGAAACACCATCCGGTAGCCCTGACCCTGGGACCACACCATAAAGGTCCAATAAGCTCCTTGCAGCTTGAAGTTTCCTGTGGCGGCCTTTCTAGAGAGGGCGGAGGTTTTGGCCGCTTCATAAAAATCCTTGTCCATGTCGAATACCGATGACACCACCTTGATATTCCACTGGTTATCCGTAATCACAGTAAAGGAAAGGGAACGCTCGGGCCGGGGCAGCAGGTCCAGTCCGTCACCGGACTTGCGGCTGAATTCCGATATCCTGCGCAGCTCCATGTCGATATCGGAGCGGATATTCCTGTAAGTGATCACATAGATGGAGGAAAAGGCAAGCAGCATCATCACCGAGATGGTTACCAGGTTGAGGAGGAGGAAGCGGTTCCTCAGTTTCTTAAACATTGTTTTTTTCCTCCAGACTGTAACCTACTCCGCGGACGGTATTGATCGCCACTTCCGAAGCCAGAAAAACAAGCTTTTTTCTCAAAAAGGAAATATAGACTTCCACATGGTTATGCTCCACGTCGGAGTCAAACCCCCAGAGCTTTTCAATGATCATTTCCTTGGAGGTGGCCATGTTTTTGCGCAAAATCAGAAATTCCAGCAGTTCGCTTTCCTTCAGGGTAAGCTTTACCTCCTTGCTGCCCCTGGAGAGTTTCAGGGTTGCCGTGTTTAGTTCGATGTCCCCGTAGGTCAAAGCATTGTCGGCCACGATTTCACCTTTGCGCCTCGACAGGGCCCTTATTCTTGCCAGAAGCTCCTCGGTGGCAAAGGGCTTGGCCAGGTAGTCGTCGGCTCCGCTGTCCAGTCCCGCCACTTTGTCTGAAATTTCACCTTTGGCGGTAAGGAGGATTACCGGCGTGTCCAATCCCTCTTCTCTGATATTTTTCAATACGTTTATGCCGTCCATTTTGGGCAGCATGATATCCAGTATGATCAAATCGTAAATGCCGGCCAGGGCGTTATCAAGCCCTGCTTCTCCGTCATTTGCGGCATCTACGGTGTAATTGTTTTTTCTCAATATCTGTGTCAGAGCCTCCGCCAGATGAAGCTCGTCTTCAACGATCAATATTCTCATGGGCATACCTCTTCCATACTTTCTATTTGCAGTCCGTTATCTCTAGTATATCATCACAAACCTTTAATAAACCTTAAATGAAAACAGCGGCTTGTTGAAAAAGGGGGACAGTTCTCAACTTTGCCACAGGATATCATGATGAAGGTGGAACGCTTTTGTTAATTTCATGTAAAGTTTTTAAGGTCTGTTTAAGGTTCGATTTGTAGAATGGGTTCATGAAAGCAACAGCCCTGCGGGCGGCGGAAAGGGGAAAGGCTATGGCAACAGAGGTTTTTAACCGGCATGAAAGCAAATTTTTAATCAATGAAGACCAGTTCCTGCATATTGAAAGGAAACTGGCTGAGTACATGGAGCCGGATGAATACAACAGGACCTATGGGTTCTATACCATCAGCAACCTGTACTTCGATACAAAAGACAACCATTTGATCAGAAATTCCCTGTCCAAGCCGAAGTACAAAGAAAAACTCCGGCTCAGGGCATACGGGGTACCTGGGGAGGATGAAAAGGTGTACCTGGAGATCAAGAAAAAGGTCTGCGGGCTGGTGAATAAAAGGAGGACGCCTCTAAAGCTGAAGGAGGCCTATGCTTTTGTATATACGGGGATAAAGCCGGAGGTCAGGGAGTACATGAACAGGCAGGTTGTCAACGAGATTGATTATCTGTTGAAAATCTACGATCTTGAGCCCAAGCTGTACCTGGCGTATGACAGAAAGGCCATGTTCAGCAGGGAGAACCGGGATTTGCGCATAACCTTCGACACCAACATCAGGAGCAGGAGGACAGATTTGAAGCTGGAGAGCGGAGACGATGGCGCCGGTATGCTGGAAAAGGGCTGGTGGCTCATGGAGGTAAAAGCTGAAAAATGTATACCCCTATGGCTTGCAAAGCTGCTTTCGGAGCACAGGGTGTTCCGTTCCAGCTTTTCAAAATACGGTACCGAACATCAAAGGATGCTGCTTAAGGACAGAATGTTGAAGGGAGAAAACGTCCTATGCTTGAAACCATACTTAATACAACCACAATTAATACCTCAATATCTTTAACCAGCGCACTGCTTACAATCCTTGTTTCCTTTGCGCTGGGTGGACTCATCAGCCTGACGTACATGAAAACCTGCAGTAAAAGCAACTATTCGCGGAACTTTTCCCTTACCATGATCATTGTGCCCACGGTGGTGGCCATTATCATACTGCTGATCGGCAGCAACATTGCGAGAGCCTTCAGCCTGGCGGGAGCTTTTTCCATCATCCGCTTCAGAAGTGCACCCGGGGACCCCAAGGATATTGCCTATGTGCTTTTTACCATGGCGGCAGGACTTGCCTGCGGGGTGGGGCTTTACGGATATGCCGTCCTGTTCACCGCTTTCCTCTGCCTGATGATGGCTCTGCTGGATTTGTTCAAATTCGGAGAAAGAAAGGCCTCTCAGAAGCTTCTTAAAATAACCATTCCGGAGGACCTGGATTACGAGGGAGCCTTTGATGAGGTGTTTGAACGATTCACCACCGGACATGAGCTGAAAAAAGTCAGGACGACGGACCTGGGAAGCCTGTATGAGCTTGTTTATACCATAACAATGGACAACAAGACAAATCAAAAAGAATTTATGGATATGCTGCGCTGCAGAAACGGCAACCTGAACATTACCCTATCCATGTGTGCCGATGCGGCGGAGTATTGAATGGAGGTCAGGCATGAAGAACGAGAGAGTGAAAAAGGTAGCGGCTGTTGCACTTGCGGCCGTACTGATAGTATCATCAGCAGTTTACATGATCTATGGGGTCAAAGCAAATACTTCCGTTGCCTCACCTGCAGCGACGGAAACTGCGTCTGCCGGGGCGAGGGAATATCAATCCATTTTTAAGAAGGACGGTGTCATTGACATTAAAATTGACATTGCACAGGAAGATTGGAAGAGCATCCTGGACAATCCCACGGCGGAGGAGTACAAAAGCGCCACCGTCACGGTAAATGGCACCACCGTGAAAAATGTGGGCTTCCGGAGCAAAGGGAACCTGACATTGAGGTCTGTGGCAAACAGTGACTCCGACCGCTACAGCTTCAGAGTCAAACTGGACAAGTATGTGGAGGGACAGAATCTCATGGGGCTGGACGAATTTGTGGTAAACAACATGTACTCCGATCCCTCCTACATGCGCGAGTACCTGAGCTATGAAGCCCTGAGGGAAATCGACGCAGATGCGCCGGAGGCGGTTTTTGCAAACCTCTATGTCAATGGTGAGCTCTATGGCTTCTACCTATGCGTGGAAGCGGTGGATGACAGCTTTCTTGAACGGAGCTTTGGGGAGAAAGAGGGAAACCTCTATAAACAGGAGCAGGGAAGTACCCTCCAGTATGTGGAAGGCAGCAATTACGACAAGAGTGAGTTGAAATCGGGAGACGATGAAAGCAAAGAAGACCTCAAAAAGCTCATAAAGGTTCTGAATGAAATGCCCCAGGGGCAGAAAGGCGAGATCGAAAGCGTGCTGGAGGTGGACAGTGCCCTGAGGTATATCGCAGCCAACACGGTGCTCGGGAATTATGACAGCTACAATGGAAATATGGCGCAAAACTATTACCTGTATGGACAGGAAGGAAAGTTCACCGTAATTCCCTGGGACTACAACATGTCCATCGGCGGTTTCGGAGGAGGGGGAGACGGAACCACCATCCCCATTGACGAACCTGTCATGGGAGTGGATATAAAGAGTCTTCCCCTCATCAGTAACCTGCTGGCGGTGGATGAGTACAAGGCAAAATATCATGCCTATGTGCAGGATTTGCTGGATTACCTGCAAGGCTTTGAAGGCAGGGTGGCGGAGCTGGCGGACATCCTAAGGCCCTATGTTCAGGCGGACCCCACAAAGTTCTACACAATGGAGCAGTTTGAAGCCAGCATCAAGTATTCCGAAACAAATACAGACAGCCAGCAGGCAGAGCAGCAAGGTCCTGGAAATGGAGAGCAGCCCCCTCGGAATAGTTGGGTAGAAGGGCAAAATGGAAATGGCCAGGCACCACCCCAGGGAAGGCCTGAGGGCGGTATGAAAGGTGGGCCCGGAGGCGGCATGGGAATGACGGGGAACGCTACCTCCATTGTGAATTTTATCAAAGAAAGGGTGGAAAATATCCAAAAGCAGCTGACGGGAGAACTGCCGACCACGGGGAACACTACAATGAACGGCAGCATGAGGGGAGGTGATAGGCCCTTTTAAGAGGGCTTCCGAGGGGACAGTTATCAACTTTGGCATCATAGCAATACGGTCGTAAGCCAGCAAAAAACTCAGTGGGTTTATCCATTTATCGTATGGATAGCTCACTGAGTTTTTCTAACAGCATAAATATTTAGCAAAGAATAATTTGAGAAGCATACGTAAATAAAGCTTTTAATAAAGCTTGCAGATGGGATGCCGCGTTGGAACTTTATTAAGCTCTGCAGCTTATCAACTCATCGAAAAGATTTATGTAAAAGGGAGTTCCACTGCTCAGCAGGGCATAGCCTTTGCTGCAAAGGCGGGAGCAGCCGGAGATTGTAATATTGCCAAGATTTTTACAAATATCCTTGTATACAAGACCACATAACACACGAAGGATATAGGCGCTTAACGCCCTGAAATGAATAAGCTTTTTACTGTTTTTTGTTCCCAGTCCCAGTTTGGGCGCTATCATCAGTTTGCCGGAAATAAAGGAAATCGCTTGCGCAGGAGGCAGGTCACGCAGGATAACCTTCCTGCCGCTGACATACTCATTTTCAAGGGCGGAAGAAAGAGTTTTCTTAAGCGTATGGAAGCTGCCCACATCCCTTTGGTGACTTACAAAAGCAAAATATTTTTGTGCAAATTTGAACTTGTTTGTAATATTGAAGAGCTGCATAAGGAAGCTCATGTCGACTAATTTAAGAGTATTACTCCTGATGCCCAAATAAATGCCATAAGAAGAATATTTATAATTCTCTTCCCTGCCGGAGAAGCCTTCAATATCATGGGGATTATTGTGTATATAGGCTGAAACAGTGAGGTTGTACTCGTCTGTGTCCAGAATACGGCTTTCAAATCTACCCTGAAGTACATGACCATGACGCTGGTATTTCCTGTTGTAATACCACACATAGGCGGTATTGAGGCAATGCATGAACCTGGACAAATCGAAGCCTTTGGGATCAAGATGCAGGTGGAGGTGGTTGTCCGTCAGGCAGTAGGCATAAATACTGCACTTGTATTTATCTGCGTACCTTTTGAGAAGGCTGAGATAATAATCCTTATCATCATCGTCTCTAAACAGGAGAAGCTCGGAAATACTGCGACACATGACGTGGTACACGGCTTCGGAATATTTTTCTCGTGCTTTTCTAGGCATCTAACTCACCACCGGATGCTATTTCCTTCATACTATCATAGAACAAATGTTCGATAAAGATATTTCCCGGAATTTGTTCTAGTGTTGAGGAGTGTCCCCTCATCCCCTCTCATCCTTCTCTCCTCTGTTGACGCCCAGAGGATCCGGTGATAATATGGGAGCGTAGAAAGGCATTAGACAAAGGAGTTGAAGGTTTATGGAACTGTTGATGGCTTTGGATTTTATAACACTGGCCGGAGCAAAGGCAGTGCTGGAAGAGGTGGGAGACAGCATTGACATCGTGGAAATAGGCACGCCCTTTGTGGTGAAGGAAGGCATCAAAGCGGTAGAAGAAATAAGAGAGGCCTTTCCATCCCTTAAAATAATGGCAGACCTCAAGATCATGGATGCGGGAGAATACGAAACGAAGATGGCCTTTGAGGCAGGCGCCGATATTGTGACGGTGCTGGGGGTTGCCGACAATGCGACCGTTACAGCTGCTGTAGAGCAGGGAAGGAAGTTTAATAGAAGCATTATGATCGATATGATCAGCGTTGGGGATGTGGCCAAAAGAGCTGCTGAAATCGATAAACTGGGAGCCGACTATATCTGTGTACACACCGCTTTTGACATTCAGTCCACGGGAAAAAATCCTCTGGATGAGCTTCAAATTGTAAAGAGCGTGGTAAAAAATGCGAGGACTGCGGTTGCCGGGGGCATCAAGCTGAGCACTATCGGGGACGTGGTACGGGAAAGGCCTGCAATTATCATCGTGGGAGGCGGAATTACCGGCCGGCCCGACAGACGGAAAACGGCGCTTGAGATGCAAAAGATTATGGGGAAATAAGGGGAAAAGGGATATGAAATGTAATGACTATGCAAGGGAAATCATAAAGGAACTGGACCGTACCCTGTGCCAGGTATCGGACGGGATGGCGGAGAAGCTGACGGACCTGATACTTGAATCCAGGAGAATATTTGTGGCGGGAGCGGGAAGGTCTGGCTTTATGGGTCGGGCCTTCGCTATGAGGCTGATGCACATGGGCTTTGAGTCATATGTGGTGGGAGAAACGGTTACCCCCAATATCCAGGAAGGTGATTTGCTGGTGATTTGTTCAGGCTCGGGAGAAACCGGGAGTCTGGTTGCGGCGGCCAATAAAGCAGGGAAAATAGGCGCAGGACTTGCACTGGTAACCATATTCCCCGATTCTTCCATGGGGCGGCTGGCGGATGTAGTTGTAAAGATACCTGCGCCAACGCCTAAAGTGGAAGCGGACAGCGGTTTTAAATCCATACAGCCCATGGGCTCCCTGTTTGAGCAAAGCCTGCTGCTGTTTCTGGACACCGTTATCCTGCGGCTGATGGAGAGACAGGGCAAGGATTCGGATACAATGTTCACAAAGCATGCAAATTTGGAATAAAGCAGGACATAAAGCATTTCATTCAACCGTAACCCGCCTTGTGGTAATCCGGACCAAAGAGTATAATATATTGGACTGAACCTATTTGAAATCTAAGAGGAGGGGGCAACGATGAAATTTTGTTGGACCACAATCATGGTGAAAGATATGGAGGAATCCTTGAAATTCTATCAGGAGGTCGTGGGGCTTACGGTAGATCGAAGGTTTAAAACCGGACCGGCCGGAGAGATCGTCTTTTTGGGCGGCGGGGAAACCAAGGTTGAACTGATATTCAATGAGGGCAATAAGGATGTAGAGATAGGAAAGGATATTTCCTTAGGCTTTGAGGTGGGTTCCGTAGACAAAATGCTGGAATTCGTCAAGGGAAAAGGAATTGCTGTACAGGGCGGGCCCTTTCAGCCCAATCCTCACGTGAAGTTCTTCTATGTATTGGATCCCAATGGATTAAAAATTCAATTTGTAGAGAATATGTAACCTATCCATTGGAGTCATTTTATGAAATTGCTCAGACAACTGTTTATTATATTGGCCATTTGCTTTTTGGGGGAATTCCTGAGTAAGTTTTTGCAGCTTGGCATACCGGGGAACATTATAGGGATGATCCTCCTCTTTTTATGCCTGTGTACAGGCATCCTGAAGCTGGAAATGATAGAAGAAATAAGCCGGTTTCTGCTGGATCATCTGGCATTTTTCTTTGTCCCTGCCGGAGTGGGCCTGCTGGCCTATAGGGATATTCTGAAAGCAAACTGGCCTGCAGTACTGGGAATCTCCCTGGGCACAACGGTCATTGTCATGGCGGTAACGGGCCATACCGTTCAACTGCTGAAAGGGAGGGGTAAGAATTGAGGGCTCTGGCAGACAACCCTATGTTTGGCATAATAATCTCCATATTGGCTTACGAAATCGGACTTTTCATCTACCGGCGGGCAAAGCTGTCGGTATTCAACCCTCTCCTCATTGCCATCGTTCTGGTGTCGGTTTTCCTTATCCTGTTTAAAATAGATCCGGCTTCTTATGACAAAGGGGGAGAACTGATTTCTTTCTTTCTGGGCCCTGCGACGGTCATACTGGCGGTTCCCCTTTATAAGCAGTTGGGGAGTCTGAAAGCCAATATTGTGCCTATCATTGCAGGTGTGCTGGCAGGAAGTTTGACGGCGGTACTAAGCGTGGTGGCCTGTATGAAAATTTTCAAGCTGGACACCCGGCTGGGCCTGTCATTGGTCCCCAAATCCATCACCACGCCCATCGGAATCGAGCTTTCCCGGCAAATCGGGGGTATCCCTCCCGTCACGGTGGCCGCTATTATAATTACAGGAATTATCGGCTCCGTCATCGGCCCCTTCCTATGCAAAGCCTTCAAGATAGAGGATAAAATTGCGGTGGGACTGGCTCTGGGCACATCCGCCCATGCAATCGGTACGACAAAGGCGGTGGAACTGGGGGAGACCGAGGGCGCCATGAGCAGCCTTGCCATAGGAATCGCCGGAGTATTTACCGTGTTTCTTGCCGTCTTGTTGGTCAGGCTTTTGTTATAACTGAGAGAGGTGATGAGGATGAAAAAAGGTGCAATTATGATTTTTATTCTGTTGGTTATTGCCGCTGCCGGCACATTTCTGGTTTATAAAGGGATATTTCCGGTAAACGGTCCGGAAAAGGAGCAGGGACCTGCCGCTAAGGTTGACACTTCTGCACAGCAGGTAGATAAGGACAAAGATACTGTCGAAGAGCAGAGTCCGGAAGAGAAGGAAGATAAGACGGCTGCCGCCGGAACCGACAGAACTGAACAGCCTGTGGCAGATGCCAAAACTGAAGCTCCAGTTCCGGCCCCGACTCCAGCACCTGTATCGGATCAAGGAAGAGCCACTGCATATACGGGGACTATCGGTAGCAGCAAAGTACATATGAAAATAGAAATTGCGAAAGATAAAGTTACTGGAAGCTATTATCCCGACGAAAACAAGAAGGAAATCCATATAAACGGTTCTATGGGAGCCGACGGTAAAATCAAGCTTCTGGAGCCCGGCAGACCTGATAAGGATGGCGTGGTTTTCGAAGGGATTTTTACCACGCAGGACAGCGTGGAAGGGATATGGTATACAGGTAGCTATGAAGACGTTCTGCTCAGCTACAAGACGCCTTTGCCGTTCTCGCTGCTAAAAGAAGGAGCGAAGGAAACCGAACCGGCAAAAGGTGAAGCATCGCCGTGGGAGGGTACCTGGGTTCGTAACCTGAGTACGGATAAGAATTTTTCCAACATCGAGATTTTTTATTATACTGGCAGGACCCTGTGGTTCAGAATCAATGCCTATAACGGTGTGAATTCGGGATATGTGGCGGGGCTGCTGCCGGTAGAAAACAACAGAGCCGTTTTCAAAAGTGAAAACGGGGCGGAAATGGTATTGAACTTCCAGAAGAAAGGGATTGTAATTGAAGCCAATGAGGCAATGAAAGATTATGGCGGCAACGGGATTTATTTTTCCGGAGAATATCTCAAGAAATAAAATGGGGACACTCCTCAACTAATGTGAGCAGGAGTATACTTTAAAAAGGGATAAAAGGTTTTCAGGAAATAAAAATGGGGATGCCCTTTTGTTGAGGAGTGTCCCCTCGATGAGGAAGGAAGGGTTCCATGGGTGAAGCTGCTGAAAAAAATGTATACAGGGATTTGGCGGACAGCCTGGAGGCAGGAGAAAAAGCGGTTTTAGTCACAAAGCTGGGACCGGGGGGAAGTGAAAAGCGCCTTTTTGCGGAAGCGGAGTTGCTGGGCGGAGGGAATTTGACGTCCGGCATGCTGGCGAAGGCACAGGAAGCGCTTGGGACTGGCAACCTGCAATTCACAAAAGAAACAGAAGAGGAGTTTGTTTTCTTTGAACCCTGTTTTCCCGAGCCCCGGCTGATCGTCTTCGGCGGGGGACATATTTCAAAGCCGCTGGTGGAATTTGGCGCAAAGGTGGGCTTTAAAACCACCGTCATCGACGACAGGCCTTCCTTTGCCAATGCAGGGCGCTTTCCCCTTGCCGAAAGGGTGATCTGCGAAAGTTTTGAAAGGTGCTTCAAACTTTTCGACATCAATGCCTCATCCTTTATCGTCATCGTAACCCGGGGCCACAAGCACGACATGCTCTGCCTGAAAGAGGTTCTGAGGCACAATGCCGCGTACGTGGGGATGATCGGGTCGAAGCGGCGCATAAAGATCGTCCGCGAGCAACTGCTGGAGGAAGGCTACACCGAAGAGCAGCTGCAAAGGCTCAACGCGCCTATCGGGGTGGAAATAGACGCTGTCACGCCGGAAGAGATCGCTGTCTCCATCATTGTCCAGGTCATCAGCTTCAGGAGAAAAAAGACCATCAAGGGCGGCCTGTCTTACGGAAGGGTGAACTGGCCGGAACTAGACCGGGAGGTCATCGATGAATTGGCAAAAGTAAAGGGCGAACCCAAAGCGATTGCCACCATCCTTTCCACCAAAGGCTCCGCTCCCAGAAAGGCGGGAGCCAAAATGCTCGTTTTTTCCGATGGAAGGACCCTGGGAAGCATCGGAGGCGGCTGCAGCGAAGGAGAAGTGATCCTTGCGGCCCGTGATGTGCTGAGGGACGGAAAATACCGGTTCCAGACTGTGGATATGACGGGCTATGTTGCCGAAGACGAGGGCATGGTGTGCGGCGGCATCATGGAGGTTGTCATCGAGTACAGTCATTTTTGATTATAGAGCTTTACTACCTGGATGGTGGACTCAGCGGCTTTGAGAAACTCTTTCTCAAGCTTTTTTTTCGCTTTTGCCGGGTCCGGAATCACAACCGATGACCTTCCAAACCATTCGGACACCTTTTTGCCGTCGGAAGGGGTGAGGGCAATGATCTTCAGAGGAGCTGTAAATGCGGTTCTTATGGCCTCTCTTGTTTCCTCGCTTGCGCCTTTCCGGGCAAAAAGCCTGAAATCCTTATGGGCAAGCAAATATTTGAGGGGCGCTTTTATTTTCAAGGCTTCAGGCACAAGGAGCCAGCTGCCAGCCAGGACAATGTCCGGGCTATTTACCACACTGTCAAACCGGCTGTCGGGGTGAACAGGAAAAAAGTGTGCCAGGCATTCAATCCATCCGGGCTCGGGAGAATGGCTGCAGATTAAAACCTCATGGCCCTCCGACGCCAGGATATTGCCCTGCTGAAGGAGAAATTCATTTTCCCTTGTCTTTTCGGTATCCTGCAGCAGGAACACAATCCTAAGGCTGCTTTTGTTCCGTATGTAATCCCCTACATTGACCGTTTTGCAGATTTTATCCTGGTAGGAGAAAGGAGCGGTTAGTGCTTTTATTTCTCTGGTGTCATCCCTTTCGTCCAGAAGCATGGCATTGATAAAATGGATGGGATCCGCAGTTTTGGCCATTGCCTGAAAGTCCTTTAGATTTTCAAAATAGTTGTTATCCATGGTACTCTTCCTCCGACTCCGCTGTTTCATGCCCACTACAATATATGTGCCCCCAATTTTCCTTGTTACACCGGTACAGGCTTTGCATTATGTAACCTTTTGGGATGCTCGGAAATAGACTATATAGTAAGTGTGTTGTTAGGCTGAAGCATGGACAGAGGAGCGGTGATTGTGTCCAACATTATTCTAACTCCATCAGACAACTGTTACATATCGGATAAAAAGCCCTACTTTATTTATCCGGACAAAGGCTGGTTCTATACGGGCATCGATTGTGACGGAGCAGCTTACAGATCGCTTCTGAAATTTGATTTGGGAGGATTGCCGGGGGATGCGGATATCGACAGTGCATACCTGAGGCTCTATAGCAAAAATAAAAGAATAAAAAATGAAACCTCCTGTATCACTCCTTTTATGATTACCACGGACTGGAGTGAGGGCTGTGTGAACTGGAGCAATCAGCCGCAAATCGACACGGAGATAAGAGGAAATACGGTTGAAGTGGAGGACAGCGGATGGTATAAATGGGATATAAAAAATATTATCGGAGAATGGAGGAGGGGGAGTTTCTCCAATTACGGGTTCATGCTCAGAACTCCGGAGAAATATTCCAACGACATACGCAGGTTTTATTCGGCGGGAAATCCGGAGTTGAAAGCATTCCAGCCCACAATTAACATAAATTACAGTCCTAAGGACGGGGTATCCCTTGATTCTAGACGGACGACCAGCCGCTTTCAACAGTTCAATACCAGGGATTATTACAGGTATTCCTCCTGGTTCCGCTGCTCCGACTATACCACCTACTCCTTTTTTGTGCAAAATATCGGTTCGGAACCGGCAGAAGTGTTTATACAGCTCAGTCCCGATAAATCTGCCTGTTTCAACGAAAGGACAGTTTTTTGCATAGGCCCTGGAGAAGGAAGAGTCATCGTTCCCCTTGAATACAGCTTCTTTGCAAGGCTGGCCTTCAAGTCTTTGAATACGGGCCACAGAACTGCACTGAAGCTCTGGTTCCAGGGTCAGGTCTAGGCAGGCAGTCACTGCTCCAGAACCGTTACTTTGGCACATTTGCCGCACCATCCGCTGCTCTCCAGCCTCTGGCCGCACCGGCACACAAGGCCGATGACCTTTGCAGGATTACCCACGGCAAGCCCATGAGACGGGATATCGCGGGTAACCACGCTTCCTGCGCCAACCATGCAGTACCTGCCCAACACATGGCCGCAAACGATGGTGGCATTTGCCCCGATGGAAGCTCCCTCCTTCACCAGGGTTTCAAAGACCTCCCAATCTTCGCTGAAGGCCCTGGGATAGAGGTCGTTGGTGAATACTGCATTGGGGCCGATGAATACATTGTCTTCGATGGTCACTCCGTGATAGACGGAGACTCCGTTCTGAATCTTCACACCGTTTCCAATTCTTACGCCCCGGTCGATATAGGTGTCTTTTCCGATAATGCAGCCTTCTCCGATGACGACATCCTCTCTTATCTGGGAATTGACCCATATTTTTGTGCCTTTGCCGATGGAACTGCTCTCTGCCACGGTGGCGGTGGGATGGATGTATGTATGGGCCATAAAAGTTACCTCACCTTTCATTCATGATGTGAAGAATGTTGGACAGGGCTCTGAGGCCGTCTTCCCCCGGTACCAGGGGGGCTACGTCCTTTATGATGGAATCCCTGAAATCGGTGATTTCATCATAAAGGGGTTCATTGTTGGGGACATTCACCCGTTCAATGATGTTTTCCTGTTTGTAGAGGCTCTGGGCCCCATCCAGGTCTTCGAATCTTGTACGGCTGTATATGCTCAGCTCTTTTCTCAGCAAATCCGCTTCAAAGTATTTTTTTTCGGCAGTGACCTTGATCTCGCGGATTTTCTGCTCTGTGACCCTGCTGGCCGTCAGCTTGCCCAGGACTCCGTTTTCAAACTCCAGGATGGCGGTATAGTAATCATAAAAGCCGGAGGCGTTTTTGATTTTTTTCCCGGAACTCAGGTTGCTTTTTATATTGCAGCCCACTAGGTCAACCGCCAGGTCGATGTCGTGGACCATCAGGTCCATCACCACATCCACGTCGGTTACCCGGTCATCCCAGGGACTCATCCGGTTGATTTCAACGGCGAAAATATTTTCATTGCGGGTGGCATTTTTTAAAATCCGGTACGCGCTGTTGAACCTTTCCACATGTCCTACGGCAAGCTTCAGCCCTTTCCTGGAAGCGATTCCTACCAGCGCTCTTGCCTGTTCCACGTCCGGGGTGATGGGCTTTTCCACCAGAACATGCACACCTTTTTCCAGAAAGAATTTGGCCAGCTCGAAATGGTGGGCCGTCTGTGCGGCAATGATCACGGCATTCACCTTATCCGGCATTTTCCTGTAATCGCTGAAATAGCCTGTGTGGAACCGTTGTGCCGTCTGCCTGGCTTTTTCCTCATCCAGGTCGCATATGCCTGCCAGATTCAAATCCTTGACCATGGAGCAAATACGGGCGTGGTTTTTGCCCATGTTACCCGCTCCGACGATGCCTATTTCAATCATTAAAATCCTTCCTTTTCATCAAATACACAGTTACGCAGTCGATGACCCGTTCCTGGTCTTCCCGGGACAGCCCGGGATACAGGGGCAAAGAGATGATTTGTTTTACAACCTTTTCGGTAACAGGGAACAGCGCAGGACTGTTGGAGTCCCGGTAGGGCTTCTGGCGGTACAATGGAAGGGGATAATAGATCCCGCAGCCGATGCCCTTTTCATCCAGGTAATCCTTAAAGCCGTCCCTGTCATCCACTTTTACGGAATAAAGATGGTATACATGCTTGCTGTGCTCACCTGCATAGGGAACCGCAATTCCGGGCAGTCCGCCAAAAGCAGCGGTGTATTTTGAAGCGATAAGTTTCCTGTCTTCATTCCATTGCTCCAGGTATTTCAGCTTGATATTCAGAATGCCCGCCTGTATTTCATCCAGCCTGCTGTTATAGCCGATCTCTTCATTTACATACCTGTCTTTGCTTCCATGATTCCGCAGCAGCAGCAGTCTATCATAGAGGCCTCTGTCATTGGTGACCAGAGCTCCTCCGTCCCCGGCACAGCTCAGGTTTTTGGTGGGGTAGAAGCTGAAACAGCCGATATGTCCTACACTTCCGGCTTTTCTCTGCTTATATTCCGCTCCGATGGCCTGGCAGGCGTCTTCAATAATTTTGATGTTATGTCTTGTCGCTATGTCAACTACTTTATCCATATCCGCCATTTGCCCGAAGATATGCACCGGCAGGACGGCTTTGGTCCGGGGAGTGATTTTTTCCTCGATTTTAGAGGGAGCAAGGCATAAACTGTTTTCATCGATATCCGCAAAAACAGGTGTGGCACCCACCAGGGAGATGGCCTCGGCGGTTGCAAAAAAGGTGAAGGGAGTTGTAATGACCTCATCTCCCCGCCCCACGCCGGCCGCCTTAAGGGCAAGGACCAGGGAGTCGGTGCCGTTTGCGACGCTCACGGCGTATTTGACGCCGCAGTATTCTGCCAGGCCCGCTTCAAAGCTCTTTACTTCGTCAGAGAGGATGTATTTTGAGCTTCTCAGGATTTCCAGAGCCTTTGCTTCCAGTTCACCGCCGATGGCCTCGTATTGCTTCGAAAAATCAATAAATTTAACCACTGCTGCACCTCCTGCTGAATTAACAAATTACTACAAGATTAATATATGCGGGGAGGCATTTTTTTGTAAACCGGATGCAGTTATTTATTTAAGCAGCGTTCAGAGAATCAAAAAGAAACATTTCTAGCTGATTTACATAATATACTAATGAGACGAAGGGGGTGATTCATATGCCTAATAATGTAGTATTCAACTATAACCCAGCCGAATTAAAAACGCAGATTTTTGGATTGAATGGCAGTACGGTAAGGGAGGTTACAGTAGATAGCAACGGGTTTATCCAGGCCACGGTTACCGGCCAGGTATCCATAGCCAATACGGTAACAGTGACGGGAGAAGTATCCGTAGCGAATACGGTAACGGTAACAGGGCAGGTATCGGTAACGGGAGAAGTATCTGTGGCCAATACCGTAACAGTAACAGGACAGGTATCGGTAACTGGAGAGGTATCCGTGGCCAATACCGTAACAGTAACAGGACAGGTATCCGTTACAGGAGAGGTATCCGTAGCCAATACGGTAACAGTAACAGGTCAGGTATCGGTGACGGGAGAAGTATCCGTAGCCAATACCGTAACGGTAACAGGTCAGGTGTCGGTAACCGGAACGGTCAGCGCCCAGGTTTATCCGATCCTGACGGAGGTTTCCTACCAGGATGTACTGGTAACTCCCAACACCACATTGTCCGTCACAATTCAAGACCTGTCGACCATCAAGGAGTATTCGTACTATGTGAGAAACAACAGCACGCAGCCTGACGTCACTGTCAATGTAATCCTTCAGCTTTCGCCAACCGACGACACAGCCTACTTTGTGTCGGATGCGACGATTACGGGATTTGTAAATACCAACAGTACCATCATCACCAGCGGCAAAGTCATGAAACATGCCAGACTGCAGATCGTAAACACCGATGTTACCAATACGGCCCAGGTTCAAATAGCCTTTATCGGTCAAAGTGCATAAAGGAACAGCATCAAGGCATTTCTGTCGTTACGGGAGCTGCGGGGCCTATATCCTGCGGCTCCCGCTCTATAAAGGGGTTCGGGCTGCGGGTACATGCTGCAAATTATTTTATAAAGCATATAGTATAGGGAGGGGTGTGCATATATGACATTAAGCCTGTGTATGATCGTAAAGAATGAAGAAGAAAATCTGCCGAGATGCCTGGAAAGTGTCAGGGGTGTTGTGGACGAGATGATTATCGTCGATACCGGCTCAACGGACGCAACGGTAGAGATTGCAGAAAGCTATGGGGCCACTGTGTACAGCTTTCCATGGAACGGCAGCTTCAGCGACGCCAGAAATTACGGCCTGGAGCGTGCCACCGGCGACTGGATACTCATACTGGACGGGGATGACGAACTGGAAGCGCAAAGCCGGAAGGTTTTACTCGATATAATAAAGCGCAGCGATGCCGACGGGTATTTTTGCGAAACCATCAACTACCTGGGAGACGCCCCGGGCTGTGACACCATTATGAGCCTTACCTTCAGGCTTTTAAGAAATGGAAAAGGATATTTTTATTCCGAGCCGGTCCATGAGCAGATATGCTCCAACATCTATGCAAAGAATCCTGATGCCAGGCTGCTGAATGCCAACATCAAGGTATACCATTACGGCTATCTCAACAAAAATGTGGTGGGCAAAAATAAGCGGGAGAGAAACATCGGCCTTATTAAAAAGCAGATTGAAGAAAATCCTGAAAACGCCTTTATTAATTTCAACCTGGCCAATGAATATAATGCCGTAGGTGACAATGTAAGGGCCCTGGACTATTATGAAAAGGCCTACAGGAACTTCAAACTGGAGGAGGGTTTTTCCTCAAGGCTTTTTATCCGGATGATGGACTGCTACATAGGGCTTGGAAGAATGGAGGATGCGCTCAAACTGGCCAATGAAGCCCTGGTATATTATCCGGAATTTACCGATATGGAGTTGATGAAGGGCATCATCTACAATTCTACGGGCAGGTATACCCTTGCCCTTTCGCATTTTCAGAAATGCATTGAAATGGGGGAGGCCCCGACCATCCACAGCGTCGTCATGGGGGCAGGCACCTTCAAACCTTATTTTTTCATGGGGGAGATCTATTGCGAGCTTCAGGACTATCCACGGGCTGAGGAGTGTTTTGCCAGGGCCCTGCAGCATAAAAAGGACTATAAGCCGGCCCTGAATGGGCTCCTCAGGGTGTACTGCAAGGGCAATACAGCCCGGAAGGAGCTGGCAGACGCCATTGAGGGCTTGAGAAAATACAAGGTTGAAGACTTTGAATCCAGTGTGTTCAATATACTCATGGAGGAGAAATACTTCGACCTGGCCCTGGAATATATCAAAAAACATGACAGAAGGCGTAAGCCCTCGCCTTTCTCCAGGTACGCAAAAGGATTGTGCAAGCTTTATCTCAGAAAGTACGGAGAGGCCTATAGGATCATGGAGGCAGTCAAAGCATCTCCGGAATACCTTTCGAGAGCCCTTTGCACCCAGGCCCTTTGCAGGGTGACGGAGAAAGACTTTGAAAAGGCCCTTGAACTGCTAGCGGACGAAAGGCTCAGTCCCACCGACGGTCTGGCAATCGTGTACCGTGAGTTTGTAAAGCTTGTGCAGACAGGAGATGTACCGCTGTTGAGCGACGATGAAAAGGAATCTTCCATCTATCTCATTGCGATTATGGACCTGGTGACCATTCTTTTGAAGATGCGGGAGGTCGAGCTGTTTGAAAGGGCACTGGGGATGTTTAATTCCATCAACGATAAAACCGTGCTCTTAAGGCTTGCCAAGCTGTACTACCAGGAAAAATACTACGGGCTGGCCTATAAGGAATTCCTGCATTCCATAAGGGATTTTGACCTGATGGATACCGAGGGGGCCGCAATGCTTCTAAAGATCAAGCTGAAAGGGTATTAGGAGGAACTCTTATTGTCCCCTAAGCCGGGGACTCTTGAATTTGCCTTGCAGGTTTGTTATTATCTAGTTATTACCAGAGAAGCGGATGATATAAAAGGTGAATTCTATGGCAAATACCAAAAGAACATTTAAGGGAAGCTGCATACTGAGGATTCAGGGAGTGTACGATTCCCTGAAGGCTGCGGACAAACGGCTGGCGGATTATATACTCCAGAACGTAGAGAAAACCGTTGGCCTGACCATTGAGGAACTGGCAAAGGACTCCAATTCCAGCTATGCAACCATCTCCAGGTTTTGCAAAAAGGTGGGGTTTTCCGGTTTTAAGGAATTCAAGGGGAACCTTTTAAATGACGCAGCGGCGAATAAGGGGTTTGAGGAACTGAGCGAGCCCTTTACCATTGATCCAAATGCTTCCACGGAAAGTGTCTGTGAAAAAGTGTACGGGCTATCGAAAAGGATTCTGGATGAAAGTATGACGATCCTTGATTATCCGGCCATCGATGCCGCGGTGGACAAGATCCTGAAGGCCGAAAGCGTGTGCTTCATCGGCGCGGGAGCCTCCGGCATCAGTGCCCGGTATGCGTATTCGAAGTTTTTCCGGATTGGAATACCCTCTTACTACGAAGCGGACTCAACCCTATATAAAATGAAGGTGTCCATTCTTACGGAGAAGGACGTGCTGTTTGCCATTTCCTCCTCGGGACGGACGGCGGAAATCGTGGAATGCGCCCGCATGGCCAGCAAAAATAACGTACATGTCATAAGCCTGAGCGATTTTGCCATATCTCCCCTGACAAAAGTCTCAAATTCCAATTTATATACCACGCCGAGAAATGCCAGTCTTTTTCTGGATATGGACATGCCTCTGATCATCGGGCAAATCGCCATCATCGATATTTTGTATTCCTGCTGCTGCGTGAAGATGTCCAACAAAGCCGCCGATCTATATTCCAAAACCAAGCTGTCCGCAGATGCGGAAAAGCTCAAAATTTAACTTAACGCGTCGTGACAGTAGATAAGTGCCCAGGGAAGCACAACTTCAAAGCAAGGAGATGGCACAATTCAAAGAGGTTACTGAAATTGCCGGTGAGGTAGGGCGTGTTTTGCCGTTAAATTTACACGAGGTAAATTTAAGCATCCGCCGACATAGGAGGTGGAGTGCGGTGCGACGGCAAAAAATGTTCTACCGAAACGCCGCAATTTCAAGTGACGTCTTTGTGTGCCGGCACTGCTTTGAAGTTTGTGCTTGGGCTTTACTGGCACAACCCGTTATTTACGTACGGATGATGAGCTCGCCTTTTACCCGGTACACCGCCGCCTTCCAGTGGAGGTGGTTGAAATTCTGCTCCTGCAGGCAGTGAAAGATTTTTTCGGCAAAGAGGTCGTAGGGCTGCTTATACACCGTTATCCCAAGCTCCTCACACTCCGGAAAATCGTCCAGGCTTACCAGCAGGATATCGTTGATATTGTTCTGCACCAGTGATTTTTTTAATGCAATTCCCAGTTCCCCGTCGCTGCAGATCACACTTCTGGGCCGGTGGGTCCTGTAAAAGTACTCAAAGGTGAATTTATCCGTCCGGTTGGCGAGATAATCCTTAAAGTCCCAGGGGAAGCACCAGACAATGCTTGCCGGCGACAGCCTCTGAAATTCCTGTTCCCGCTCCTGATAGCTGGAGGGGTTGGTATTTTCCCTGGTGATATAGGCAATTCCGTTTCTTTTCTCTCCCGCCACATACCCGTACAAAGAAGAGATGGCGTCCCGGTTGTCCAGGCAGACACAGTCGGCATAGGGAGAATTTACGGTG
Organism: Bacillota bacterium; assembly: GCA_023424965.1. GTDB lineage: Bacteria > Bacillota > Clostridia > Acetivibrionales > JAFADI01 > JAFADI01. The sequence continues at coordinate 3,059 of JAFADI010000123.1, read as the reverse complement.
ATGTCAAAGAACACAATATTCATGCCAAGCCCCCGCAGGCGTTGGATGTATTGGCTGTTGATGGTTTCATAGTCAAGCCATATAACTACGTTGTGGATGTTGTTTAACAGCAGCCTGAATAAAGTGTCTTTTATCGATTCCTGCTCCGACTGCTGAATAAATACAACGAGAGAATTGTGTTTATCCGCGATCTTTTGAAAATAGCCGATAAAAGTGGAAAAAAACCTGCGCTGGGAAGGAGCCACAAATGCAATGATGTCAAGGCTGCCATTATGGCTTTGCTTGCTCAGGGAAACAACGGTTCCTTTCCCCAGCTTGCGGTGGATAATCCCGTCCTTTTCCAGCAAATCAAGGGCCTTGCGCACCGTATCACGGCTCATTTTATAGTCATAGGCCAGAATTCTTTCCGAAGGTATGGCTTCGCCGTCTTTGTGCTGGCCTTCGTATATCTTCCGCATAATGTCATTTTTCAACGTTAAATACATCAATTCATTTGCCATGGGCATCCCTCATTGGTATGGTACCACACTACCGGTATGGAGTCAATATACCATATAGTGGAAAAACGTTTTTGGATTTTGATATAAAATATAATATTTATATCAAAAAAATAAAAAATATTTGATATAAATTTATTGAGCAATGATGGAAAGTGTCGTATAATTTTATATAGAAGATAGGATGCAGCATAGGTTGAATTAATACTACGTCGATATTTTGGCAAAAGGCATTATATATGGAGAAAAGGGAAGGGTGCTTTGAAGCCTTTCCGGAATAAACGACGCTATTTCAGCAGGCTGCAATGAAAATAATGAAAGAGGTGCTTAGAAGATGGATCCGAAAATATTTCTGGCGGTGGACAACTGCTTTGCTTCAAAAAGGTGGACCAGGCCTTCGGAATGGATGCAGGTGATAAAAGACGCAGGACTGTACTATGTGGAGGCCAGCGCAGACAATGAATGCGATCCTCTTTATACGACTCCGGAATATATCAAAAATTGGATCGATGAAATAAAAGTGCATTCCCAAAAGACGGGAGTGAAGGTTGCCAACCTTTACTCAGGCCATGGGACCTATGCGACCACAGGCCTGTCCCACACAGACCCGAGAATCAGGGAACGCATGCTGAACAACTGGCTGAAGGAAATGGCCAAAATGGCGGTCCGTCTGGAGGCGGGACTGGGATTCTTTTGCCACGCCTTTTCAGACGAGGTGCTGCAGGACAGGGATTTGTACCCGGCGATGGAGACGGAGCTATACCGCTTGCTGGGGGACCTTGCAGGCAGCGTGGGCGGCTATGATGGGGGAACCCTGGGTGTGGAGCAGATGTACACACCCCACCAGATCCCCTGGACCATCGCAGGCGCAAGGAAGCTGATGAAAAAGGTTTATGAAATATGCGGCAAGGACTTTTACATCACCATCGACACAGGGCACCAATCGGGACAGCGCAAGTTTCTCCGCCCCGACGGCACGAAGCTGAAGGAATTGCTGGAAATATACGGGAAGGGCGGCAGAATAGATAATTTGTGGCTAGGGCCCAAAAGCGCTTATGAGGCGTTCCACAACGCTGCCGGGGCCTCTTCTCCCGAGTTCGACAGGGCTGTGGGCCAAATTGAAGAGGAAATGGATAAGTACCCTTACCTTTTTGCCGCCGATGAAGATGGAGACCCCTATGCCTGGCTGGAGGCTTTGGGCTGCTATTCGCCCATCATACACCTGCAGCAGACGGACGGCAGTTCATCTTCCCACAAGCCCTTCATCCCGGAATGCAACCGGACGGGAATCATTTCGGGCGACAGGGTCTTAAAGGCAATTAAAGCTTCCTATGAGGGTGAAAAAGAAGAGGGGATGCCCAGGGCTTGTGAAAGCATCCATCTCACGCTGGAGATATTTTCGGGCACGGCGGACATCAATGAGGATATCCTTTACAAGCTCAGGGAATCGGTAAAATACTGGCGAAAGTACATTCCTGAAGACGGATTGACTTTGAGCGAACTTGCAGGAAGGTTATAGTGGGAGGCTAAGTAGATGAAAAAGGCGGTAATGTATGGTGCGGGCAACATCGGAAGGGGCTTTATCGGTCAGCTTTTCAGCCAATCGGGGTACCAGGTGGTCTTCCTCGACATCAATCCCCTGATTGTCGACAGGCTCAACAGTGACGGACGGTACCCCATAAGGATCATCAAGGACAGTTCGGAAACGGAAATATACGTGGAGGGAGTACGGAGCGTCAACGGGGCGGAGCTGGAGAAGGCCGCCGCTGAAATTGCAGCTGCGGACATTATGGCAACTGCGGTAGGAGTGAATGTACTTCCACGAATCGTGAAAACCATTGCTGCAGGCTTGAAAAAGAGATGGGCGGGCGGTAATTTCCATCCCCTCAACATCATCATCTGTGAAAACCTGATGGATGCGAACCGCTTTCTTGAGCGGCTTATCAAACTGGAACTGGAAGAGAGGGAAAGGGGATATTTTGATGAAACCGTAGGCCTGGTGGAGGCATCCATCGGAAGGATGGTACCGGCGGTAACACCAGAGATGCAGAGCCACAATCCTCTCCTCATCCGTGTTGAGGAATACTGCGAACTCCCTGTGGACAGGGACGCATTCAAGGGGGATATCCCCCAAATAGTGAACATGAAGCCTTTCTCCCCCTTCGCGTTCCATATACAGCGCAAGCTTTACATGCACAATATGGCACATGCACTTATTTCCTATCTGGGGTTCCATCAAGGACGGGGCTTTATCTGGGAGGCCTGCAAGGACCCCACCGTAAAGCTCATCGGACTGAGGGCGTTAATGGAGGCTTCGGGAGCCCTGTCCCTGGAGCATGGCGTTCCCTTGCTGGAATTGTATGAATTCTCGGAAGACTTGATGTACAGATTTGGAAACCGGCTGCTGGGTGACACGGTAGAGCGGGTGGGGAAAGACCCGGTGAGGAAGCTGTCGGGAAATGACCGGCTGGTGGGCTCCAGCACCTTATGCCTGAAGCACGGGATCATGCCGGTATATATTTCATTGGGAATCGCGGCGGGATTTTTATTTGCACCCGCCGG
>JAFADI010000101.1 GCA_023424965.1 Bacillota bacterium | reverse complement strand
TCACTGGAAACATGCATACATAGGAAGTACCCATATAAATATCTCTTGTAAAGGTAGTATAGGTTTCCAACTGGATTTTTCCGGGCTTTACATAATAAATTCTAGTCACCTCGGCATAGGGCTTGCTGCATTCTCCATCGGAATAAAGTATTGTTTTTTCAACCACCTGCAGACAGTTTCTAATATTTAACTTCTGCTTCTTATTTATATCAATGGGCTTATTATTATCCAGATTGATGACGGAGAGGTCTTTCATCCGCTCAAGTCCATGGTTCCCTCCGGAGAATCTGTAACAGCTTCCCTCTGTATCGGATACCCGATAAACATATTCCCAGTCTGTACTTGTACCGGCGACAAAATTCATTTTTGCTGAAGGAATTCTCCTGTCTTCTGAGACAAACCAACCGTCGATATTCCAGGTACCCCAATTTTTCTTTGCAAAAGCAGTTCCTATGATTTTTCCATCCGGTAATTTACCGTACAGGGCAAATTCATTATCTTCCTGCTTTACATAAGTCAGGGTCCCCTGATCTTCGGCATAAATAGGGGAGCCTTCAAACAACAGGGAAGAAAATATTATCAGAATTACAAAGTATATAACGGCTTTCTTTCGTCTGCTATTATGCATGAAGCACCTCAAGTATTATATAGCATAGTTTGATTATTTTTTAACTTATTCATGTGATACAATATCATACAATAATATGTATATATTTACAATATATTTTATAATTTTACAGAGCTTGCTTTGCCGGTATGCCGGCCGCAGAGACGGGATTTACGGCTGGAAGACCGTTTACACAGCGATAGGCTTCAACAACAAAAAACGCCGGCACTTTAAGCCGGCGGTTCATGCAGGACACGCTATTCAATTTCGTAGAACTGTTTGATAAATGCGATAGGGCTCACTATTTTAATCCAACGATATGGATTCAAAGTTAATAAATCTTCATCGCCTGTAATAATAAAATCAGCGTTACCATAAACAGCAGCTTCTAAAATCATATTATCCTTTTTGTCCCGACATTCATCGATCTTGCCATAGTTTGAAGGCACAATTGTTCTTAAGCTCAGCAAGCTTATAAAATCATCAAGTTCATGGGGATGGATATATTTGCTAAACTTTGGGCGCTGCAACACGGCCTTGATTTCCTGCAACTGCTCGTGGGACATGACAAGAGAATATTGTCCTGTGAATATATCCCTTACAATCAGCTTGGCATTTTTGCTTCCGAGGAACGCACTCACAAAAATATTCGTATCAACTACGACTTTATATTTTGCCATAGTTATTGCTCCTGATTTCCTCAGCCTCTTTTGTTATTTCATCCATTGAAATAGGGAATTTTTCAGCCCGTTCATTCATGGTATCAAGGAAATCAAGCAGCTTGCCATTAATCTCATCATTCATTTTCTTATATATCAACTTTTTTTCATCCGGGGTTAAAGTGTCAATAAGCTGTATAACCTTTTGAACTTTGTTTGCCATTTGCTGCACCGCCTTTCACAATCTAATAATAAGCGAAGAGCTGCATTATCGACTATATTGATAGTATACCACAAATTAAGGAAAGCAGAAATACCAAGGCCAATTTATGGCTTTACCAGAAGCTTGATGATATCCGGGGTGCTGATAATCCTTTTCATCCCTTCATCCAGGTCACGCAAAGGAATACTGCCGGTGATGTATTTGCGGGTATGGATTTTGCCTTCCGAGAGGAAGCCGATGACCTGCGGAAATTCATCGTAATACCCCAGCGCTGCTTTCATTTCGATTTCTTTGAGAATTATTTTAAGCGGGTTTACCGGAACATCTTTTTCACAAAAGCCAATGAGAACCACCTGTCCGCCTCTTCGCACATAGTCAATGGAACATTGGAAGGTTGCCGGATTTCCTCCGCATTCAAATACAATGCCAGGGCCTATTCCGCCGGTTAATTCAAGAATCTTCCCTAGAGTGCCTTCTCCTTCCAGGGCGGGATTAATCACGGAATTGGCGCCGAGAGACCTGGCTATTTCGGCTTTTTTTTCAGAAATCTCAACGACGATGATTTTTCCTGCCCCTGCAATCCTCAAAAACTCGATGACTCCCAGGCCGATCATTCCCGCGCCGATGACGAGAGCCGTATCGCCTATCTTCAGACGGGACATTCGGACCCCGTGGAGTGATACGGCAAGGGGTTCAGCCAGGGCGGCATCTTCAAAAGAGAGGGTGTCCGGAATGGGATGGAGCATCTCCTCGGGATATTTTATTTTTACGAACTCGGCAAAGCCACCGTCATTCTCAAGGGTTATGCCGATTTCCCTGCTTGCCGCATGGGGACATAAAGAAAATTGACCTGTTTTGCACCAGTGGCATTTGCCGCACCGGGGCATGGGGTTGATGACCACCCGACCCCCCACTTTGAAGCTGGTGGCCCCGCCGGCGGTTTCATAAACAGTTCCGACACATTCGTGCCCCATCACTGCACCAACGGGTATGTGCAAGCCGTTCTGGTAGCTGTGGACATCCGTACCGCAAATGCCACAGAATTCTACCTTTATGATTAATTCTCCACGCTCAGGTTTGGACATAGGCCGTTCCAGGAATTCTACACGGTTTAAACCTGTCAGTACTTGTGCCCTCATTTTTGCGACCTCCCTGCCGGTATCCTTTATTTAGACATTATAGCATAATATGTAAAGTCATCCACTATTATATGTCACTGCCGCAGCTGTTTTCAAGCGAAACTTAACCGGTGTTTAAACCGGGGGATCGATTGGTATAATGATAATACGATTAATTATGATCATAGACATAAAGTGTTTATGACTTGTGAAGGAGGTCCCTATGCAGAAAATAGTTCCTCATTTATGGTATGACAAGGAAGCGAAAGAAGCCGCCCTGTTCTATATCGGCTTATTTGACGGGTCCAAAGTGCTCAATACCACTGTTCTGGAAAACACGCCTTCGGGAGATGCGGAAATGCTGAGCTTTGAACTGGCCGGCCAGCAATTCATGGCAATAAGTGCAGGTCCCTACTTTAAGTTCAATCCGTCGATTTCCCTGATGGTAGCCTGTTATTCCGTAGAAGAAGTCAATACCAAATGGAAGGCCTTGATCGACGGTGGAACCGAATTGATGCCCCTTGGGGAATACCCTTTCAGCAAGTGGTATGGCTGGGTTCAGGACCGGTACGGCCTGTCCTGGCAGCTGATGCTCACAGACAATGGCGAGGCTGCCCGGAAAATCACCCCCAATTTTCTTTTCTCAAAGGATGCCTGCGGAAAAGCGGAGGAAGCGGTAAAGTACTACACAGAGGTGTTTGAAGATTCGGCAATAGGCCTCATCAGCAGGTATGGGGAGGGAGAAGCGGCGTCACCGAAGGCAAAGGTGAATTACGCCGCTTTCAAACTTGGCGGCATGGATTTTTCAGCGATGGACAATGGCTTTGACGTAGATTTCACCTTCAATGAAGCATTTTCATTGGTTGTAAACTGTAAGGATCAGAAAGAGATTGACTACTTCTGGGACAAGCTTTCCGCCGTGCCCGAAGCGGAACAATGCGGATGGGTACAGGACAAATTCGGAGTGTCGTGGCAGATTGTTCCGGAGGACATGGACGCGGTTTTGTTCAATGGGTCAAAAGAGGAAATCCGGAGGGTCACCGAAGCTTTTCTCAAAATGAAGAAATTCGACCTGGAGGCCCTGGAAAGAGCACGCCTGGGAATTGAAAGGGCCGAGGCCTAAAGGTAGGAATCTTGCATAATCACCGATTGAAAAAATGATGGATATAAAGTATAATTATACGGTTGTACAGGGGAATATGGGGAAGGCTTTCCGCATATTCCCAGGACCGTGCTTGGCCCATAACGAGTGCCTGGAATCCTGACATTATTCTTATGGGCCGGAAGGAATTCGGATTTTTTATGCAAGCGTACTCGTTGAAAAGATCGGTAACATTCATTGAGGCGATGGCTATCGTTGTAGGTATGATCATCGGCTCGGGGATTTTCTTGAAACCGGGTGTGGTTTTAAGCAATGCGGGGACACCCTGGATGAGCATCCTGGCCTGGGTGGCCGGCGGTGTAATCACCCTGGCCTCCGCTCTGTCCGTAGCGGAGATTGCGGCAGCCATACCCAGGCCCGGCGGACTTTATACCTATCTGGAAGAACTGTATGGGCGAGTCTTCGGCTTCCTTCTGGGATGGGTGCAGACGGTCATCTCCTATCCGGCTTCCGTGGCGGCACAGACCATTGCTTTTGCCACCTATGCCAGATTCTTTCTCCCCATGGATGACCTGCAGCAAAAGCTGCTTGCAGTGGCAGTTCTGGCTTTTATTCTGATCATGAATGTGATCGCTACAAAATGCGGGGGAGTGATCCAGACCCTGGCAACCGTGGGAAAGCTGGTTCCCATCGCAGCGATTGTGGCTTTTGGCCTTCTTTCCAAGGCGGCTCCCGGTTTTGACGGCATAAGCAGCTCCATATCGGGCGCAGGCTTTGGAATGGCCATCCTGGGGACGCTCTGGGCTTATGACGGCTGGATAAGCGTGACGAATATGGCCGGTGAAGTTAAAAATCCTGCCAAAACCCTTCCCAGGGTTATATCCATCGGAGTAATCTTTGTCATCCTTGTATATGTGGTGTTTAATATTGCAATATTCAAAGTGCTTCCCTATGATGTGATCGCAGCTTCCAAAATGCCCGGGGCGGATGCGGCGGAAGTTCTCTTCGGCAATGGGGGAGGGGCCTTTATCACGGTGGGGATAATGATTTCGGTTTTCGGTTCCCTCAACGGCTATTTGATGACGGCTGCCAGGGTTCCGCAGGCCATGGGGGAGAAAAAGCAATTTCCCTTCTCCCGGGTGCTGGGACAAATTCATCCCAGGTTCAGGACGCCGGCAAACGCATTGATTTTTCAGAGCCTTTTAGCGGTTGTCTACATTTTCTCCGGCACGTTTAACATGCTGACGGATTTGCTGGTGTTTGTTTTGTGGATATTCTTTACCATGGGCGTGTTCGGGGTCTTCCTTCTGAGGAGGAGAGCGCCTTTGCAAAAAGGCTTGTACAAAGTGCCCCTTTATCCCATAACTCCCATCGTGGGCGTCGTGGGAGGCGTTTATATACTGGCCAGCACCATTGCTTCCGATCCCGTCAGATCCTTCATCGGGATCGGGATCACACTGGTGGGGCTCCCCGTATTCTATTACCTGCAAAAGAAAAGGGCGTAATTAGGACTCTGAAGGTACCGGGAGGGAATGAAATGATCCTGTCTGCTTCACGGAGAACGGATATACCCTGCCATTATTCCGAATGGTTTATGAACCGCATTCAGGCAGGGTATGTGCTGGTCCGCAATCCCATGAATCCCGCGCAAATCAGTAAAATACCCCTGTCGCCGGGGGATGTGGACTGCATTGTATTCTGGACAAAGGATGCCGCAAATATGCTGGACAAGCTTGAAGTCCTTGACGGCATGGGATACAGGTATTACTTTCAGTTCACCATCACACCCTATGACCCGTCGGTTGAAAAGGGGCTGCGCGGCAAAACCGGCATCGAGGACACCTTTATAAGGTTGAGCCGCGCCATAGGAAAAAGCCGTGTCCTGTGGCGGTACGACCCCATTGTTTTCAATGATACCCTCAGTATCCCTTACCACAAGGAGCAGTTTGCAAGAATGTGCGAGAAGCTGTGCGGCTATACGGAAAGTGTGACAATCAGCTTCGTCGACATGTATGCCAAATTGAAAGCACCCCTGCTCCGTGAGGCCGGCGAGGATGAAATTGCGGAGCTCGCCGCATTTATCGGGGAGCAGGCCAGGGCCTGCGGGCTTGCCGCAAAGGCCTGCTGTGAAAAGATTGATTTATCGCCGTACGGAATTGCAAAAGCTTCCTGCATCGATCAAGGTGTTATTGAGCGGATATGCGGGGCCCCGTTGAAGGTCAAGGCGGATAAAAACCAGCGGGAGGGCTGCGGATGCTGCGAGAGCATCGATATCGGAGCATACGGCACCTGTAAGACCGGCTGTATCTACTGCTATGCCAGCCACAGCGCAATGTCCGCAAAAAACAGCGGCAACAGGCACGATCCTGCGGGGGAACTGCTTATGGGAGAGCTCCGTGAAGGCGAAAAACCGGTATGCAGGAAAGTCGGCTCCAACCAAATAACCCAACAGAGCTTATTCACAAATAGACACAATTTACATGATTTTTACTAATTCCATATCCATTTCTAACAGTAGCCCCTTATTATCAAATAATAAGGGCTTTATTTTTTGCCCTCTATAAGCTGGAATCCAGGTGAAATTCTTATTAAACACGTTCAAACGGATAAAAAGTCTTCGGTGCTCAACGTTTTGCAAATTTAATAGTAAAGGTGAAAACAATGTTGAAGAAAATTCCATATACGCACAAAATAAGCTTGTTAGTGGGAGTAATCATCATCATAAGCATTGCGGTCATTGTGTTTTCCGTATCGTACATCGTACGGTCCAACAGCTATACCCAGGCGGAAATGCTGGCCGAACAGGTTTCAATTTCAAACGGCAAGGAGATTGAAAATGATTTCAATGTGGTGAATATTTTGAGCAGGACACTGCTTGAGAATGTGGAAAGCTTGAGGAAATCCAATCTGGCCACAAGAGACTATGTCATAACTCTGGAGAAGAGCATCCTCGGGGAGCATCCGGGGATATACGGCGTTACGGTGGCGTATGAGTCCAATGCCTTTGACGGCAGGGATACGGAGTTTACAGGAGACCCAAGGTATGGCGATAAAGGGCTGTTTATTCCGTATGTGACAAGGGACGGCGGGAATTACCACGTGGAAGCTGCTTATAACCAGGAGACGGACATGCAGTGGTATGACATACCTAAAAGTACACATAAAGCCTATTTAACGGAACCCACCACCTATGAAGTAAATGGGAAAAATGTTTTGATGGTATCCATCGTAAATCCCATCCTGGATAACGGTAAATTCCTTGGCGTCGTTTCTTTTGATATTGAAATCTCATACCTGCAGGATTTAATCAGCAAGATTAAGCCCATGGGGGGATATGCAATTATTTTAACGGACCAGGGGACGTATGTAGCCAACGGTGCAAAGCCTGAAAACGTCACGAAAAAAATAACCGACATAGACAAAGAGGCCCAAAAGATCGTAGACCGCATATCTTCCGGGCAGGATTACATTGCTTATGAAATGACGGCATCGACACGGCAGCCGGCTTTGAAGGTTTACAAGCCTGTCCGTGTGGACGGGATTGATACCTCTTGGGCATTTGCTTCAATAATTCCCGGTGGAAGCGTATATCAAGTGTACCATGAAATTTTGACCCTGGTTTTGATCATCAGTGCCGTAACGCTGCTGGGTTCAATCCTTGGAGTCTTTATTGCGGTAAGAAAAACGGTAAAGCCGGTGATCATGGCCTCAAACCATTTGCAGCAATTTGCCGGCGCAGACTTCAGACAGAAGGTACCGGAAGATTATCTAAAGCATGAGGATGAAATAAGCCACTTGCTCAGAGCGATTATCGTACTGCAAAGTTCGATGAAAAAGTTAGTGAGCAGTGTTATGGGTGAGGCGAAGAAGGTGGAAGGCCTGACGGCAGATTCGGAAAAATATATTCTGGAATTGAATAAACAGATCGATGAAGTATCCACAATCATCGAAGGAGTGTCTGCAGCGATGGAGGAAACGGCGGCATCGGCCCAGGAGATGAATGCCACCTCCGCCGAAATAAGCCAGGCCATCGAATCCATCGCGGATAAAGCGCAGCAAGGTGCGATCTCCGCCGGACAGATAAGAGAAAGGGCGGATAAATTAAAAGGAAATGCCCGGGAATCCCAGAAAATTGCCAGCAGTGTACGAATAAATATTGAAGAAAAGCTCAGGGGAGCCATTGAAAACTCAAAAGCCATTGAGAAAATCAATGTCTTATCCGAGGCTGTCCTGGGAATTGCCGCACAAACCAATTTGCTGGCGCTCAATGCGGCGATAGAAGCCGCCAGGGCCGGGGAGGCAGGCAAGGGTTTTGCCGTAGTGGCCGATGAAATCCGAAAGCTGGCGGAGGATTCAAAGAAAACGGTCAATGAAATACAGGCTTCGACAAAAGTGGTCATATCGGCGGTAAATGCCTTGACCGAAAGTTCAAATCAGGCATTGGGCTTCATGAACAGCCAGGTGATGAAGGACTATGAGCTGTTTGTACAGACAGGTGAAAATTACAGCGAAGACGCGGATTTTGTCAACGCGTTGGTGACCGACCTGAGCGCAACGACGGAGGAAATTTCGGGATCCATACAAAACATGCTGCAAGCCATTCACGAAGTCACAAGGGCGACCAGCGAGGGTGCGCTGGAAATCTCCAATGTTGCAGGAAATATCAATACGGTGGTCGGAAGGGCCAATAATGTAATTTCTCAATCCGGTGATATAAAACAAGGTTCCGGTAAGCTGGTGGAGCTGATGCTGGAATTTAAAATATAAGAATTCCTACCAAAGACAAAATTCCAGGGAAAAGGGCCGGTAAAGGGCTCTCTTCCCTCAGGTAGAGATTGTGTATGGGGGATTCGGGGATCTTCCTATACAATCTAGCCGATATAGCTGCCATCAATGAATCGCAGCCCGGCCACGGACCGTCTGTTTAGATGCATAAAATCAGCTTGCCGAATTTCCCCAGGGACACATGGCAAGCTGATTTTATGCATCCTCACAATTTGTGCAATATAGCGCAGTCAATTCCTTGATTTTTACATTATATGGCTCATGTGAAGGACCCTTTCGCTGATATCCTGTGGGTTTAGATTTGGCTCAGCGCTTCTTCCTTCGTGTCTACGAAGGCTATCTTTTGCTCGAAACCGGGGATGGACTTGGCTAATCTGACGATCTGCGATTGAGCGATGGCCGACGATAGTTTGGTCATAAACCTCTTTTTGAAATGAAATTCATCGGTGGCATACAGAGCCATTGCATTGGAAAGAGCCTCCTGCACTTGTGGCGACGAGGGTTTGACATCTTTAACATCCACAATGAGGGTATATTCATTTTGATCAGAAATGCTGTGTGCAGCACCCATAAAGGCTTCGCAAAATTCGGTTCCTTTTTCAAAATCAAACAATCCCTCCGCAAAAGCTACAAAAGTCTTTTTTTCCTCATCCACGCTCATTAAAAATGTTCCGGAAGTTACACTCATCTGACATTGCCTCCTTGTTCATATAATAGATATGGTTGTTGGGTTCCAAAATCCGTACAAAGCTATTCTAATCTAATCGGCTTCGTATTCTTCAATAATTCTTTTCATTTCCTCGGCCATATTATTAAGCTCATGAATCTTAAGACTAACGCTTTTTATGTAAGCGGCCTGCTCTCCAATCGTGCTGGAAACCTGCTCGGTGGAAGCCGCCGTCTGCTGGGAAACAGCGCTGATATTTTCAAAACGCGACTGTACAGCCCTAATATTATCCTCCAGAGTTCTATTTTCGGCCAAAACACCGTTGATGTCATTGTCTATCTGTACAACGGATTGGGCAATGGTATTGAAAGAGGTGGTGACACCGTCTACGACCTGCCCTTGATTCTGGACTACTGTTTTGGACATTTCTATGTCGGAATAAGCAACAGAAATCGCCTCATTAATGTCATAAACCATTTTGTTGATTTCCGTTGCCTGTTTTTTGGAATCGTCGGCCAGTTTCCAGATTTCCTGGGCTACGACCCCAAAGCCTTTTCCCTGTTCTCCCACTCTGGCTGCCTCTATGGAAGCATTCAGAGACAACAGGTTGGTTTGTTGAGCAATACCGTCAATAACCTTTGTAATCTTTTTTATACGGATGGCCTTTTGCTTCACATTTTCCATAGAAGCAGCCAGATGCTCCACCGCCTCTTTATTTTTTACCATGGCTTCTTTTTGCATCTGGAGCATCAAATGACCTTGCTCGATGGCTATATTCGCCTGCTTCAGCATTTCCACCGATACCAGAACATTGTCGGTGACCTTCTCCACGCTCTGTACGATACTTCGGCTGGAAACATTCGCCTGTTCGATGGAATCGCAATTATCCATAGCCCCCCTGGCGAGCTCGGAGGTGGCAACGGACACCTTCTCCACTCCATTTTGAATACTGCTTATTTCTTGGATAATTTCTGTGGAAGAAACATGTATAAATTCATTGATTTCCTTCGTGCAGGTCACAAATGTTTCCGTCTTCTCATCATTCGCAGGAGATGCAACCCCAGGAGCTGCTTCCTCGGTATTCTCTGCCCCGGAAGCTTTGTTTCTCGTGAGGATGGTTACAATTTTGTTCCATAAGAGAATCGGCCTCTTTTTCGTCATTGGTTCTCCCCTTTACTTTAGCAATTGTAATATGATACCCTTGATACCGGCGAAGCATATAGAGACACAAAAAGCAAAGCATTTTTTAACTTGCATTTGCTGTTCAAGTAATGGCCAGTGTCAGGTCACTCCTATTATTATGTTTTGTCGTATCGGGTTACCTAAGGATAGTTTACTGTTTCTTTGTTAACGTGAGTTTTAATTTCTATTTTTTTTCTGTTAAAAATCGTATCCGACAGGATTTAACTTATAAGCAACAATTAAAAAAGTATTGCATACATTGAGTAGGAAGAAAAGGGCTGCTATGACAGCTTTTTGTTCCCGATACCTTATACTTTCAACTTGATACACCACAGAGACAATTTACACAATTTTTACTAATTCAATATCCACTTCTAACAGTGATCCATTATTATTGATTTAATTAGGGAAGGTGGTGTTGAAGTTGAATCAGTTGCTTATCGGATATGATTTTGGTGCAGTAGAAGGCTATACCGTTGAAGAATTAAGGAAACAAATCGACGAAAAATTTAAAGCGCTGGGAGAAAGCATTAAAGAACTTAAAGAGTCAAATTCTAGAATTGCAAACCATGTTAAATAAGGCTAAATGACAGGGGCCTTATTTTTTTATCCTCCATAAATAGGAATTTGAGTAAAATTTTTATTAAACGCATAAATAGAGATAAACAACAGGAGGGTTCTATGCAAAAGGTTTTAATTACGGATGATGCGGCGTTCATGCGAAAGATACTGGGAGATATATTGAAAAAGAACGGTTGTGAGGTTGTGGGAGAAGCTTCAAACGGGGAGGAAGCTGTTGAAAAATACAAAGCACTGAGGCCGGATTTTGTGACAATGGATATCACCATGCCCGTTATGGACGGCATACAGGCGACCCGCGCCATCCACCAGATGGATGCCGGGTGCAAAGTACTGATGGTATCGGCCATGGGGCAGCAGGGAATGATCCTTGAAGCCATCCAGGCAGGTGCAAAAGGCTTTATTGTCAAGCCCTTTCAGGAAAGCAAAGTGGTGGAGGAAGTGGAAAGGCTCTGGAAACAGGTGGGATGACCGGTAGAATCTATAATTTTGTTGTGGGGTATGGCCGATGGAGCATGAAGAGATACTTTCCAACCCGTATATTGCTGTCACAAGAAATGCACGGGAGGTATATATAGAGTCCTTTACAAAAGGGATGAGCCTTCAGGATTTTGAAAAAATTATGGAGGGGCATCCGGAAATCAGTATAACAAGCCATTTGACAGTAAAAAAAGTTTTGCAGCAAGCTCCTCATCCGCCCGTCAAATTCGGTGAATTGAAAGAAAGGATCCATGTGGAGGTTTCGGGAGATAGATTGAGCGCCTATATTACCCTTTGCGTAAGGGAGGAAGAACTCAATCAATCCTTTCTGGTCAGGGAAATCGTAATGGAGCTCAACAAACACGGAGTTGTTTTCGGAATAAAGAAAAGCGTCCTGTTCGGAGGGCTTTGCAACCACCGGAGGCTGCTGGTTGCCGAAGGGGTTCCTCCGGTAAACGGAGAGGATTCTACCATAAGCATGTATAAGCTGAAGGAGTTTAAGCCCGAAATTAAAGAGGACGGAAAAGCTGATTACTATGAAATGCACCTGATTAACAGGGTCAATGAAGGAGAATGGCTTGGGGAGAGAACGGAGCCTACGAACGGCACTCCGGGCAAAACAGTAAAAGGTGAGACCCTTCCGGCCTCACCGGGCAAGCGGTATCCTCTTGTCTATGACAAAAACACCGTAAGAGAGGCCCATGGAAATGATGTCACTACGCTGCATGCTTCGATAAGAGGGGCGGTGCATTACCAGAGGGACAGGATTTCCGTGTCCAATCTTCTTGAAATCAGCGAGAACGTCGACTTTAAAACAGGAAACATCGATTTCGACGGATTTTTAACCATCAAGGGAACGGTTGCAGATAATTTCTCCGTGGTGGCAAACAAAGATGTGGAGATCCTTGGGAATTTCGGCGTCGGCAGTGTCAAAGAAATCGAAAGCCGCGGTGGAAGCGTATATATCAAGGGTGGAATCGCGGGCAGAAACAAGGCGGTCGTCAAGTCCACCAGGAACCTGTATACCAAATACGTTTCCGATGCGACGATCCTGTGTGAGGGGGATGTGCACATCGGCTTTTACTGCCTCAACAGCAATATTGTCGCAAAGCAGGTCATTGTCGAGTCTCCAAAAGGACAGATTATCGGAGGAAATATTCAGGCAGATATGAGGGTGGCGGCGCCCTTTGTCGGGAACACGGCTGAAAAGCGCACGATGATTTCCGTCCGGGGTTTTGACAGAAAGCTGCTTAAAGAAACCCTGGAACAATCACAGGAAAAACTCCTGGCGCTGAAGAGCAAACTGGCAAGAGCCAAACAGGAGGTTTTCATCTATTCCTGTTCCCATGAAGTGAACGCAGGACAACTGGAAGAATATGAAAAGTCAAGGGAAGCCTATCTGAAATTGAAGGACGAGGTAAGCGGCCTTGAAAACGAGTTGAGAACCATCACCGGCCACCTGAGAATCAGGGGGGAAGGGGAGATTTCCATCCATAAAAAGGTCTATCCCAATACCCTGCTGGAAATAAAAGGTGAAACGAAGGAAATCAGGCGGGAGACCCTATCTACCTGCTTTTATGTGCAGAATGGGGAATTGAAGGAAACCTGATAAAGCTTGCAACAGAAAAAGGAGGACTTCCCGATGAAACAAAATTCACTGTGGCAAAGGGTCGAAGACCAAAAGAACAACCAGGATATTTCGGAAAAGCTGTACCGGTATTCCGGACTTATTGAGGCCATCGATTTTTTTTCACAGCATTTAAACCTGGAGCAGATTATCGATGCGGCCTTTGATTTCATCAACGAGCTTCTGATGGTGGAGCACTCGGTCCTGTTCTGTTTTGATGAAGGCGACACCTATGTGCTCAAAAAGGTGAAAGGCTTTAAAAGCGGGGTATGCAATGTAAAAAACAGCGGCGGCCTCGAAAATCTTGCCAGATTCCATGGAAATATTCTTCATGATAAAAATACGATGGGGAAGTATTTTGAGGAGGAGCTTCTGGAGCTGTACAGGGTGAAGCTGGTCATCCCTTTGATCCTGGAACATGGTTTGTACGGCTTTGCACTGATCTCCAACAAAACGGTGGGGGACTTTGGCGACAATGACTACATCATTTCCGAGGTTCTGATGAAGCTCTTCAATACGGCCCTCAGCAATTACAAAAGGCAGGAGGTGCTGCAAAAGGCCAATCTCAGCCTTGATGAAAAGATATTCAACCTTTTTGCCATCAACCAATCCTCCAGGGCGTTGCTGAGCGAATTGAACCTGGATGTGCTTTACAGCCTCTCCATTGATGTCTTTTCAGAACTCACCCAGAGCTCCGTCACCGGATTTGTTTTATACGATGAGAAGAGCGAACGGTATGTTTTGAAGGCCTTTAAAGATGTATACAACCGTGGGGCGGATACCCTGCTCAGCCTGGGCTTCAACAGCGGGAACCGGATCGATGAGAACAAGATGATTATTGATGTCTCCGATGCACAGGACAGGGATTACTTCAACAGCCTTTTTGAAGAAGGGACGGAGGCTTTGGAGGAGCTCAATCCGCTGTACCTGGTGCTGCTTGTGAAGAACAACAAAATTTTGGGCTTTGTCTCTTTAAGCAGTACCGTTACAGGTATCGAGTATAAAAAAAGTGTGTTTGAATTGATCGAAAGCCTCGCATCTTCCACCTTTATCTCCCTTTCAAATGCACAGCTTTTCAACCAGGTGACGGAACAGAAAAAGGTGATCCAGAATAAGCTGGAAAAACTAATCAATCTGAACCTTCTCATCAAGAATATCAACAGCTCAAGCAGGGCGGAAATACTGCTTGAATTGACGCTGAAGACGCTGAACACCTCCTTCGATGTGAAAAAAGCCCTGATCGCATTGTATGACAGCGAAAAAGAAGAATTCAATGTCGCAAGTTCGGTGGGCCTGCACGGGACGTGGGAAGCAATAAAACCCAACGGCCAATGGGGAAAAGTGCTGGAGGGAAACACGGTGGTCATAAACCAGGAAAATGCCGTCAAAAAATATTTTGAAGCCGGTCTGGCGGACAGCCTGGGAAAGATCTCCGGGGCCTGCATGGTGCCTATCTACATCGACAGGGTGGAGATAGAGCTTCTGGGTATTCTCGTGGTTTTCATGTTCGGAAATGCCATGGTGGGCAACCAGGAGAACGTATTGATCCTAGAAAGTGTCGCCGGGCATATTGCACCGGTTCTGAGCAACCTGTCCGCCATGGAAGAGCAGCGGAGATTCCTTTTGCCCAACCATATAGAGCTCTTCAAAAAAGCCCTCAAAAAAGAGATCAGCCAGGCGGCGGAGTTTTCTCTCGACCTTGAGGTTCTGGAGATTATGGACAGCAGAGAATTTGTTTTCAGGGGAGACGCCATCGAGGACAAGTTGAAAAGCTATTTCTCAAAGATTTATCCTTTTTCCTACAACAATATATTTGTACTGGACAATGAAATCACGGAGGACGTAGAGGAGCTGATCCGGCAAATAACCGGCGTAGACAGCATTAAAGTGAAAAGGATGGTGTTTGGAAAGGATTTCAGCAGCTATGCGGAATTTTTCCAGCTCTTTTAGGCTCTCTTTAAGTTTAACCGCTGCCCGTGAAAAAGCATTGTAAATATCAGAAACTACCGGAGGTCATTATATGGTCAATGATGTATTGCTGAATTTTAATGTAAGGCGAGTGAACCGATTTAATGTTATCTTGATATGGGTGCTTTCCACACTTTTATCCCTGCAGGCTTTCCTGTCGACGGGGACGGACCACGGTTTGAAAGTCCTGCTGTGTACCTATGGGGCGTCGCTTGCCGCCACACTGGCCCTGGTTCTCAATTTGAAATTCAATCGGCTGGGAAGTGCTGTTGCGGTCATAATACCGTTTACCGTTGTTGCCGCCTCTAGCTACTTGAGCCATATGGAACAGGGACAACCCTCGGCGCGGATTTTTCTGGTATATATGAGCACCGTCGTAATGGTGGCCATGTATTTTAGAGTTGGCATACTTCTGGCGTATGGGGGCATATTGAATGCATTTGTAATAACTTTTTATTTTCTTGACCCGCAGGGGCTGATGGGACAGAACTATGCCGGCGATGAATTCAGAACAAGGCTGTTTTGCATAGATTTCAGCCTGATTATTTTTTATTTTCTGGCAAAATGGGGAAATGAGTACATCCTGTCTGCCTTCACCAAGGAGCAGGATTCAAGGAACCTGTTGGAAAAACTGACAGCAGCGATGGACACAATTGATAAGAATACCTTCGTGTTAAATTCTTCCATAGAGAAATCTTATAACTGCATACAAACCATCGAGCAGGTAAGCGAACAGACCATGACGGCCGTTGAAAGAATTGCAGAGGGTGTGGGACAAGAAGCTGTCAGTACCGGGCAAATTGTCGGGATGACCAATGATGCCATGAGGACAATGGAGGGAACCCAGAAATTATCCAATGAGACGAAAGAACTTTCTGAACATATGAGGGCTGCCGTCGTGAAAAATTCCGACGGCCTCAATCAAATGCTTGAACAGATGAATACCATTGACAGTGCGGTAGGAGCGGCTCTTTCCAATGTGTCCGAGCTGCAGGGGAGCATGGATAAAATTAACGACGCGCTTTCGAATATCACTGCAATTGCGGAGCAGACCAATTTACTCGCCCTGAATGCGGCAATCGAAGCGGCCAGGGCCGGTGAAGCGGGGAGAGGGTTTGCCGTGGTTGCGGATGAAGTGAGAAAATTGGCGGAAATGAGTGCAAAAACGGTGAAGGAAGTATTCCAGATAATAAAAATGCTCCAGTCCGCGACATTCATAACGTTTGACAAGGTTTCGAGCGGGAAAGGCGCCATTGAAACAGGAAATACGGTTATGGGAGAGGTGAAGGAAAGCTTTGCAGGCCTGGAGAAATCCGTTGAAGCAATCAATCACAGGATCGAGCGGCAGGACAGCATGATTGCCGAAATAAACTCAGCCTTTCAGGAAATTCTGTCACACCTTGAGAACATTTCCTCCATATCCGGAGAGCATGCGGCTTCAACAGAAGAAATACTGGCTTCAATCGAGGAACAAAACCAGCGGATTATTGAAGTCACACAAGAAATGGCTGCAATCAATGAGTTGAGCAATAATCTCAGGAGTATGCTAAATACGTAGACTGTGAGGGCCGGAAATGGAAAACAAGCTTGTGAGAATCCCCCAGTGGGCCGGAATTATTATAATTTTAGCTTTGATTACCTCAGGTGCGTCATTAACCATCATTTCACCGCTTTATGCCAACGGGCTCATTAACGTCATAATTCCAATCCTTATTTTGATTTTTTTCAAATCGGAATTTTTTGAAAAATTGAAGCTTTCCACACTGGCTGTCGGAAGATTGCTTGTTGTGGTCACGTTTTTGGGCTTTCTGCCGGGGGACTGGCTTGTTCAGATTATTATCTGGCTGTTGAGGATAAATATTCTTGAAGCCATGCTGACGGACTACAGGAACAAAAGTTACTTCAACGTAATTTCGGGACTGGCTCTGATCGGCAGTTCATTTATAATCACCGGTTCATGGCTGGGGAGCTATTATGTCACGACGAATGCAGCCATGCTTTACTGGGCAATCGCTTACACCTTATGGAACTGGGATTTTGTAATCCATGAATTTAAGCACCAGGTCGGCTTCTACCACCTGGCGGTGCTCACTTCGCCCCTGGTGCTTGTATTGCTTACGGCAGAGCCCGGGCTCTGGCTTATAGCAAGGGCCAATACGCTTACCTTTGCAGGAATATTCCAAATTATTGGGAAAAAGCACATTGAGAAATATTTATTCAACCAGGCCCTTGCCGGCAAAATTGCCGTAATGAAGGGAACCCGGATTCAGCTCCTATTGATGGCCGTAACGGTAGCTTTATGTTTGATGGCTGTTGTCGGGAACAGCCCCGGCTTATTTACAAGAGGTTTTTTATGAGCCCCGTTCCGGCGATCAATGTTCCGATGGAGGCCCCGATATTCGTCATGACAACCACCAGGATCGCTTTCAGAAAGCGGTTTCTGAAAAAGCCTTTAAAGCTGAAAATATCCGTTTGAATGTTCTGCACATCCTGCACCGTCGGTTTCTTTATTGTGGCTTCGACGAGCCCTGCAAACCATCCGCAGGCCAGCAGCGGGTGCAGTGTGGTAACGGGAGCCGCCACAAAGGCCGTGAGAATGCTAAGGGGATGGGCCATGGACAGAGCCGCAAACAGAGCCGCTAAAGCGCCGGTCCACAATACCCATGCCGATAACTGCTGCAAGCCCGTTTGGAAATTGAGCACAAAAGCGTAAACAAGCAGGAGGGTAATGGCTGCGGGAATGATCCAGCCGGAGATTTTTGAAAAACGGCCTTTCGGCGGGACCACCGAAATACTGTCGATATCCTGTGTTTTGTATATTTCCTCTTTTACGCCTGGCACATGGGCACCCCCCAGGACGGCGACGATCTTCTGCCCGGGGGCATTTTTAATTTTGGACGCCAGGTACCTGTCCCGCTCACTGATCAGGACTTCCCCGATCTGGGGAAACTGCTGGCGCATACCGGCCATGACCGATTCCAGCATATCCTTCTGCAGCAAATCCTGCAAATCCTGATCGGATATTTCGTTATCCTCCTCAAAAGAGAAAACCAGGCTCACAAACAGTTTGGTTTTTTCCCAGAGGCTCAATTTACGCCACAAGCGGAGGAAGGTGGTTTGGATGTTGCGGTCCGCCAGTACCAGCGTCGCTCCTATTTCCTTCGCGCTGTCGATACCCTGCAGCATTTCGCCGCCAACCGTGGTATTCAGCTTGCTGGCCATCTTTTTTTGGTAGGAGCTGAGAAAGAGGCTCGCCACAAGAAAACCGAACTTCTTTGACCGGATGACCTTTATAATGTCGGTGTTTTCCCAGGCCTTCGGATTCTGGATGTTTTGATACCTTTCTTCATCCAGCTCGACGCACACACTGTCCGGGCGCTCCGCATCGATCACTCGTTTTACAAGCTCCACGCTCTCCTTCGACACATGGGCCGTCGCAATCAGGAGAATTTCCTTGCCTTCATATTCCAATTTGGTTACGTTGTTTTCACTCATTATTTTCACCAGCCGATAGTTGAAATCCTATCGTATTGTAAATTTTTATATAAGGAAAGTATACAGACAAAAGAGGACTAAATCAAGCCCCGGTTCATTTGAAAAATACCGGAGGTGGCATATGGACCGGTTCACGGCCCGGGGAGTGGCTTTCTGCAAGACACGCAGGAAGATATCCCTGATCTTATTGCCAGAATTTATAGGAATTTGCCCCACGGGATGAATATATCGGGAATGAATGAAACAACCTATGATTTAGCGGAAGAACGCAGGTCATGGAGGTACTATGGCAAAACTTGTGCCCGAGAGGGTGTATTACGAAAAGGAAATTGTCAACTACAAGCTGGGGAGGGAACTGCTGGACAGGTATTCCTCCGGTGGCGTGAAGCCCATTGAAATTGAAAACCACAATAAGATACCGGAGCTGCGGGAGCTGCCCGATTCGGAGTTTGTAAAAATGAAAAAGTACCTTATTCTCGGCGTGAGAAAAACCACAAGGCTTGTACCCAACGACAAGTCGGCGGATTTTATCGTTCCCTTCACTTCCTCCGGATGTTCTGCCATGTGCCTGTACTGCTATCTTGTGTGTACATTTTTTAAAAATTCTTACCTGAGGGTTTTTGTAAACCGGGAGGAAATGATGGAACAGGTGCGGAAAAAGGCCGCAAGGCTGGGAGCGGAGAAAGTGTATGAGATCGGGTGCAACAGCGATATGGTGCTGGAAAATTCTCTGACAGGCAATCTAAAGTGGGCAATTGAACAATTCGCAGCCATCAAGGATGCCAGGTGCACTTTTGCAACCAAATTTTCCGACGTGGACGAGCTTCTGGACATAGAACACAACGGGCACACGCAAATGCGGATAAGCGTCAACCCGGATGAAATTATCAAGAAAGCGGAAATCGGGACTGCGGGGCTTGAGGATAGAATCCGGGCGGCGAACAAAATGTTTGCCGCCGGCTATAAAATAGGGATAAACATCGCGCCCATCATTTTGCTGGGCGACTGGAAGGAGCAGTATGATGGCCTCTTTGACAGGCTTTACAGAAACCTGGATGACCGGCTTAAGCAAGACCTGTTTTTTGAACTGATTTTTATGACCTATGGTCTCGAAAACGAAAAAATAAATAAAGAGGCCCTGCCGGGCACGGTCAATTTGTTTGAGAAGGAGAAGATGAGTCCGAAAGGCCGGGGTAAATACCGTTACAAGCCTGAATTCTATGACCAGGCAACGGAGTATTTCAGAAAGCAGATCGCCAGGAAATTCCCCCGGGCAAAAATAAATTATATCGTATAAAGGTTGAATTTTTGCAAGACCTGGGAACTGATCTTCCCGGGCCTTTGCTATGCGGAACTTTTTAGAAGCCGCCCCGTCTAAAAATAAAGAAACACAAAACCAATACCAGAGGGTGAATGAAATGAGCATTAAGTTGAGCCAATCCATGCAAAAATATGGAAACCTCCCCAGGATCAAGTTCAATCCCGTGGAAATCGCCGATGGGGACCAAGTAACGGCGGAGTACCAGGGAGCCATTCAACGCGCCCTTGTTTATGAGGTTATCAAACTGGATGCAGAAGGAAAGCTGAATCCCAAAGGCAAAATCACCCGTGCCGAAGCGGCGGAGCAAATCTACAACGCCCTTGAATACTTGAAGGCCCATCCGGCGCCGGCTTTAGTAATAAAGAGCTAATTATAGAGATAATCGGAGAGGTGCTGCTTAGAGAAGATCTGTTCGAAACGAAAAAACAAGCGTTTCTCAAGAACCTGCACATTTTCAGGGAGAGATACAATGTATAGAGTCTTTTGTGAAAGCTATGAAAATTATATAAAGCAGTATGACGAGCTGTCCAAAAAGAACGAATACCGGTATAAACTGGTCGAAGCTTTTGAGCTTATCGGCGATACTGAACGGTATCGGTTGGAGCAACCGCAAGAAACACTGCTATATAAGCAATTGAGTGATTTGCTCTTCTATATGGGGGCCAATGTTGCCAGATACCCCAAAATGGGTGCCTTTTTATGGACGCTGGAATCAAGGGAGATAAAGGGAAAATATTATGGAGTTGTTCCAGAAACCCATCTTGAAGAGCAGACAAAACTTGCAAACATGTTTTTAAATCTGATGTACTGGGATAAAATCACAACAGGCAGTGTGGATTGAATCCGGGGGATGGGATGATGTTTGGGGCCCATTCCGTGTATACGGACAATTTTGCCCGGGCGCAGAGAAATGCTGCCATGACTCCATGTCATGGCAGCACCAATCAATAAACCTCTATGTAGCGGATGCTTCAAAAATTGCTTTAATGGAGCCTGACAGCGTTGCATTGAATTCTTCGTCCGTCTGCTGGGCTGTAAGTCCCTGGGACAGAGCACGCGAGAAGCTGGCGATTAATCCGTGGTTGCGGGACAGCTTTTCATTTGCTTCACTCTGCGTGTACCCTCCTGACAAAGCCACAACCCGCGCGATATGCGGATCACTTATTAAATCGCTGAAGAAATTATCTTCGGTTGGTATGGATAGCTTAAGCATGACTTTTACATCCTGTCCGAGAGTGGATAGTTGATTGAAAATCTCCTGCTTCAGTATTTTCTCGGATTCTTTCTTATCGATACTGTGGATATCCACCTCAGGTTCGATAATTGGAACCAGCCCGGCCTCAAGGATTTGTTTGCCAATCTCGAACTGCTGCTCCACTATTTTTTGAATCCCTTTGGGGTTGGCTTCCTTAATAACCGAACGCATCTTGGTGCCGAAAATATTCTTTTCCACAGCCCGCTTTAAAAGGCCGTCCAAATCGGGGATCGGCTTCATAAGCTGAACACCGTTTTCAAGTCCGGCGAGTCCTTTATCAACCTTCAGAAAAGGTACAATTCCCTTCTTCTCCCAAAGATATTCACCGGTAAACTGGCCGTTAATGGTACGATCCATGGTGTTTTCAAACAGGATGGCACCTAAAATGTACTCTGAGGTAAACGCGGGACTTGTTATGATACGCTTTCGCATTTCATGCACCAAATTGAACATTTCTTCGTCATTGGAGTAGCTGTTTTCCTTCACTCCATACTGCAGGAGTGCTTTTGGAGTACTTCCGCCGCTCTGGTCCAGGGCGGCGATAAACCCTTTCCCCGTCCGGATTCGATCCATTTGTACCTTGTTCATTGAATTGTCTCCTTTCCTTGTTTAAAAAATAATTGTATCTTAATTTTATTATAACACTTTCGCCTTCCAGCATACAGGCCTGTATTAACAAAACATTAGAACGCCGGATTTTAGCCCAGATGGCTTAAGATAAGAGAAAAAGCCGGTGTAAGCTGCTAACGGTATGATATCGAGGTAATGAGCGATTGGAAATATAGAATAAATACTTGAAAAACTTTCGATAAGTGATACAATATCCAGAGATGCAAATGATATGCATTCGCAAAAAAACAAATTTCCATCACGGTGCTAACGGGATATCCGGGAGCACATGCAGAAAAAAATTCTTTGATTTTACGCGCCATGCAGTTTTTGTGGAATATGGTAGCACTTGACAGTGAGGGAGAGGTATCTTACAATAATATTTGATAATGATTATCAATCTCATTTGAACATAATGTTTAGTTTAAACTCACGCATTATACCACCGCTTCAAAAATAGCCGGACACATTCAATGGGCAGCCTGCCAACGGCGAGGTTGCAACGATCAAGCTTAAATAGCAATGACCGTTAAAAAATAGGGGGCATGCCCTAAAGCACTTGTCCCCATTTTCTGAAAGGAGCAAACTATGGAAAAATCAAAAAAAGCAGGCGTTTCCCGTCTGCTTGAATTTACCGGAAAGCACAAGCCGCTTGTGGTCATTTCCTGTGTGCTTTCCGCAGTCAGTGCAGTGATACAGCTGGCCCCCTTTGTATGCATCTATTATGTTGTCAGAGAAATTCTGCTAGCGGCTCCGGATATCGGCGCTGTGGATGTTTCCAGATTGGCCATGTACGGCTGGCTGGGGGTTGGCTTAAGCGCCGCAGCATTTATCATATATTTTGGAGCGCTGCTGTGCTCGCATATTGCGGCCTTCAATACCGCGAAAAACATGAAATCGCAGCTGATGCACCATCTTGTGAAGCTGCCGCTGGGGTATCACACGACGAATTCCAGCGGGAAGCTGCGCAAGATCATTGACGAAAATTCCGGTCAAACAGAGACCTTTATCGCCCATCAGATCCCGGATCTGGCAGGGTCCTTTGTCACACCGGTTGCCATTATCGTGCTTTTGCTGGTATTTGATTGGCGACTGGGGCTTCTGAGCTTATTGTCCATTGTCATAGGACTTGCAATCCAAATGCGGATGATGGCTACGTCCTCCTCCACATTTATGAAAAACTATCAAAATTCATTGGAGGACATGAACAACGAAGCGGTGGAGTATGTCCGCGGAATTTCGGTTGTTAAGGTTTTCGGCCAGACTGTGCACTCCTTTAAGCGGTTTTATCAATCCATCATGCAATATAAGGAGTATGTCATCAAGTATACGCTCTCCTGGCAGACTCCCATGACCGCTTTTGTAACTGCCATCCAGGGAACCTTCTTTTTGCTGATTCCCGCCGGGATTCTTCTGGCGGTGAATTCTGCCGATTACAGGCACTTTTTACTCAGCTTTATTTTCTATGTAATCTTTACGCCGGCCTGCGCCACCATGCTGATGAAAGTCATGTTTTCGGGCAACTACAAAATGATTGCGGATGAGGCTGTCCGCAGGGTGGACTCCGTTCTTGCAGCTGAGCCCCTCGCGGATTCGGCTGTAAAAGCCTATCCGCAGAACTGCGACATCACCTTTTCCAATGTGTCTTTTACCTATCCGAACTCCGAAATCGCCGCCCTGTCCGAAGTGAGCCTCCGGGTGCCGGAGGGAACGACGGCAGCCCTGGTGGGGCCGTCGGGCGGAGGGAAGACAACGATTGCCAGTCTGATTCCCCGGTTTTGGGATGTGGATTCGGGCAGTGTTAAGATCGGCAATGCGGATGTGCGTGAAGTACTGCCTGAAGTATTGATGCAGCAGGTGGCTTTCGTATTTCAGGATACGCATCTGTTTAAGGCAAGCGTACTGGATAACATACGGACCGCGCGGCCTGATGCGACTCGTGAGGAGGCGCTGGCCGCGGCAAAGGCGGCCCAATGCGAGGACATCCTCGCGAAGCTGCCGAAGGGGATCGATACCGTAATCGGGACAAAGGGCGTGTATCTATCCGGTGGCGAGCAGCAGCGTATCGCGTTGGCCCGGGCGATTTTGAAGGATTCACCCATCATCATTTTAGATGAAGCTACGGCTTTTGCCGATCCTGAAAACGAATATAAGATCCAGCTTGCCTTTGAGCAGCTCACCCGGGGCAAAACCGTCCTCATGATTGCGCACCGCCTTTCAACGGTACAGAATGCGGAACAAATTTTTGTTGTCGACGGAGGCAAGGTTATCGAGACCGGCACCCATGCCATCCTCGTCCAGGAAGATGGCCTGTATGCACGGATGTGGAAGGACTATCAGACTTCCGTATCCTGGGGAATTGGAAAGGGGGATGTACATGTTTCGTAGGATATTTGCGCTGAGTGAAAAAGGCGCGAACGACATTAAAAAAGGGATACTGGCAAGCGCACTGGCCAATATCAGCCTCATGGTTCCTGTGGGACTGCTCATCATGCTGATTGCCGAGATGTTAAAGCCTGTTTTCGGAGAAGAAAGCAATCCGCTCAATATCTGGTTCTATACCGGGCTTGCGGCGCTTGTTCTTGCCGTCATCTTTGTTACACATCTCATTCAATACAGGTTTACCTATGTTTCTGCGTACGAGGAAAGCGCAAACCGGCGTATTTCCCTTGCAGAGAAGCTTCGGCAGCTGCCGTTGTCATTTTTCGGGCAGCGGGATTTGAGCGACCTTACCACCACCATGATGGGTGATTGCACCGATTTGGAGCATACTTTTTCTCATGCAGTGCCTCAGTTGTTTGGCTCCGTCATCTCCATCGGCCTGGTCACCATCGGTCTGTTTGCCTTTGAATGGCACATGGCACTGAGCTTGTTTCTCGCACTGCCTGTCTCCCTGCTGATTGTTTTCGGCAGCAAAAGGCTCCAGGATAAGTTCGGAGCAGAGAAATACAGGTCAAAGCTTGTCTCCTATGACGGTGTGCAGGAGTGCCTGGAAAACATCAAGGATATCAAATCCAGCAACCGGGAGCAGGAATACCTGGCAAAGCTGGATCAAAAGCTGGAGAACGTTGTACGTGCGTCGTTCCGCTCCGAAATCGTAACCGGCTCTTTTATTTCCTCCTCCACGATCGTATTGAAGCTGGGCCTTGCCATTACGGTACTGGTAGGCGCTTCCCTGCTGGGAAGCGGGAAAACCGACTTTCTGACCTATCTAATCTTCTTGTTGACAGCCTCGCGCATCTACGATCCCCTGGTGACGGTATTTATGCAAATTGCGGAATTGTTCAATGCCCGCCTGCAGATCCGGCGTATGCAGGTCATCGAGGAACAGTCTGTTCAGGGGGGGGATACCAGCTTTGACCCGGATGGATATGATATTTCCTTTGAAAATGTGATTTTCTCCTATAACGAGGAGACCGTTCTGAACGGCGTTTCCTTTACAGCGAAACAGGGGGAGGTCACAGCGCTGGTTGGCCCGTCAGGCAGCGGTAAAAGCACGGCGGCCAAGCTGGCAGCACGCTTCTGGGACGTGAACAGCGGCAAGGTATCGATTGGCGGAGTCGATGTTACCACCGTGGAGCCGGAAGCATTGCTGAAAGTCTTCTCCATTGTTTTTCAGGACGTGGTTTTGTTCGGCGGCAGCATTATGGAAAACATTCGTATCGGCAAACGGGATGCCACGGATGAGGAAGTATATGCAGCGGCCAGGGCCGCACAGTGCGACACTTTTATCGCACGGTTCCCCGAGGGCTACCAAACGGTGATCGGAGAGAATGGAGCCACGCTGTCGGGCGGCGAACGGCAGCGGATTTCCATCGCCCGCGCACTGTTAAAAGATGCGCCGATCATTTTGCTGGACGAGGCAACCGCTTCTCTGGACGTGGAAAACGAAACATTAATCCAATTGGCGCTGTCGGCGCTCATCCGCAACAAAACAGTGCTGGTCATTGCGCACCGCATGCGTACGGTGGCCGGTGCGGATAAGATCGTTGTACTGCAGGACGGAAGGGTAGAGGAACAGGGCAGCCATCAGGAGCTGCTCCATAAGAAAGGACTATATGCCCGGCTGTTTGAACTCCAAAAACGAGCCGGAGCATGGAAGCTTTAATATATAAATAATCGGCAACTGCCGAAGAAACAGGGAGAGTCATTATGGATAACAAGCTTAACACCAAAAGTTTAATTAACGTCGGAATTTTTACTGCGCTCTATTTCGTGCTGTTTTTTGCTACCGGAATGGTAGGTTACATTCCTATTATGTTGATTTTTCTGCCCCTTCTTTGCCCACTCATCACCGGCATTCCCTTTATGCTCTTTTTAACCAAAGTGAAAGCCTTCGGTATGGTCACCATCATGGGCACGATACTGGGGATATTGATGTTTGTCACCGGACACCCCTGGCCCGTGTTGGTTGCGGGTTTCGCTTGCGGGCTTGTGGGAGACGTTGTGTTAAAAACCGGAAATTACAAGGGATGGAAAACATCCATCCTTGGTTATATCGTTTTCAGCGAATGGATCGTTGGGGCCATGATCCCTCTCTTCTTCATGCGGGACAGCTATTTTGCTGAAATCCGGGCGGGATATGGCGACACATACGCAGATACACTGCTGTCGGCAACTCCCGAATGGGTATTTTTTGCTATGATCATCATGGTTATGATTGGGGCCATAGCCGGGGCGTATCTGGGGAAAGCCGTACTCAAGAAGCACTTCAAACGGGCAGGTATCGCTTGATGAACCGTGAACTGATGGCCGGGGCGGCAGCAAGCCGCCTTCGCCTCGATCCAAGAACCAAGCTTCTGCTCCTGCTGGTAATCAACGCGGTGATGATGGGTGGAGGAATCCAGGGGGCTGCTGTGGTTGTGCGGCCTGTTCTGGCGCTTATTCCTTTTAGCCTGCTGTTGGTAGAAAACAAGACAAAAACCGCCTTTACGTATTTACCCTTGTTTGTATTGGCTTCCTTCGGAGAAAGCTATTTGGTACCCCATACGACAGGCCTGGCGAACCTGCTGGTAATTATCGCATCAGGGCTGGTTACACGCTTTATGCCCTGTCTCATGACGGGGTATTATGTAGTTACAACAACTACGGTCAGTGAATTTATCGCCTCCATGGAGCGGATGCATGTGACTCCGAAAATCGTAATTCCCCTGTCGGTGATGTTCCGATTTTTTCCCACAGTGCTGGAGGAAGCCGGTGCCATTACAGATTCCATGAAAATGCGCGGTATTGGCGGCAGCGCAGCGCTGAAAGCTCCCATTAGAGCATTGGAGTACTGCGTTGTTCCTTTGATGGTTTCGGTGGTTAAAATTGGAGAAGAGCTGTCTGCCGCCGCCTTAACCCGGGGGCTTGGGAATCCCGCAAAGCGTACCAATATATGCAGGATAGGGTTCCAATGGCAGGACGGGCTCTTTGCCACTGTGGCAGTCATAGCCGCTATTTGCATGACGGTATTCTGAGAAGGAGGTGTGAGATGATTGAATTAAAGCAGGTTTCGTTCACTTACAGTGCCGGTGAAAAGGAAAACAGTCTTTCAAATATCGACCTTTCGATTGGTGATGGCGAGGTTGTACTCCTTTGCGGCGAATCAGGCTGCGGCAAAACTACCGTCACAAGATTGGTTAATGGCCTGATTCCTCATTACTATGAGGGGGAACTGGATGGCACAGTCCTGGTCAATGGACGGGAAATCAGCAAGCTTCCCTTGTATGAGACAGCAAAGCTGGTGGGCTCTGTTTTTCAAAATCCAAGGACGCAGTTTTTTAATGTTGATACAACCAGTGAGCTTGCCTTTGGCGCGGAGAATCTGGGACTGCCTGTTGATGAAATTGAAGAAAAGGTTGAGAATACGGTGGGCGAATTCGGGATCCGCAACCTGATGGACAGAAGCATTTTTAAACTGTCCGGGGGTGAAAAACAAAAAATTGCCTGTGCTTCCGTGGCGGTATGCGATCCCCCCATTCTCGTTTTAGATGAGCCTTCCTCAAATCTGGATGCGGCAACGATTGATGAACTCCGACGCCTTATTACGCTGTGGAAGAGACAGGGCAAAACCATCGTTATTGCAGAGCACCGGCTCTATTTTCTGCGGGATTTGGCTGACCGCATCGTTTATCTGCGTCAGGGGCGTATTGAAAAGGAGTTCCGTATGGATGAGCTGCAGCAGCTGTCCAACGCCCGGCTTTCCGATATGGGCTTACGGCCGCTGTCGCTGGATGGACTGAAAAGAAAGAATGTGCGCACGGAATCAAACAAGAGGCTAACGATGTCTGACTTTGTATATTGCTATAGGCATACAGCGGTTCCTTCACTGGATATTAAAAGTATCGAAGTACCCCAGGGTGGCATCACGGCAATTATCGGAAATAACGGTGCCGGGAAATCAACCTTTGCACGATGCCTTTGCGGACTGGAGAAGACCCGCAAAGCCAAGGTATGCCTGCACGGACAGCAGCTTGATGGTAAGCAGCGGCTGAAGCAATGCTTTATGGTGATGCAGGATGTAAACCATCAGCTATTTACAGAGAGTGTTCTAGACGAAGTTCTTCTCAGCATGAAGGAAGAAAATGAGGAACAGGCCCAAAATATTCTTTCCGGCCTTGACCTCCTCTCAGTGAAAGAGCTTCATCCATTATCTCTTTCCGGAGGGCAGAAGCAGCGGGTAGCCATTGCAAGTGCTATTGCAAGCAATAGAGATATTATTGTTTTTGATGAACCCACCAGCGGTCTCGATCTCCGGCACATGAAGGAAGTGTCCGAAAGCTTGAAGCGGCTTTGCGCACAAGGAAGGACATTATTTATCATATCCCACGACCTTGAACTGATTTTTGAATGCTGCACCTATGTATTGCATTTTGAAAAAGGGAGGCTTCTCGAACACTATCCCATTGACCAGGAGGGGGAAATGAGGCTTAAAGATTTTTTTTGTAGCGTAGGCTCTTGACAAAAGCGTATGGGTACCATATACTTTTGCCATGGATAAAGTTAGAGATGTCAAACAAAAAGTGGCCTACGGTATTCTGGACTTAGTCACAAAATATATGGAACTGGATAAAAAGGCCCGGTATTATGGTACGGACATACCCATTTTTCACTCGGAAATCCATATGGTAGCAGCCATTGCTGAGCATCCCGGCATTCATGTGGGTGGACTGGCGGAACTCCTGGGTATCACCAAGGGGTCGGTTTCCGAAATCATCAAAAGACTGGAGAGAAAGGCTCTGGTTATCAAGGAAGCAGATGAGCAGAATCTATCCAGGCTTTCCCTGCGGCTGACAGAGAAAGGAAACCGGGCCCACAGCCAGCATATGAGATATCATACCGTCATTAACAGCATGGTAGCGGATGAGTTAAAGGGCGCTTCGGACCGGGATACCCAATTTATATTGTCTTTTCTGTCAGGTTTTACGGCAAAAATAGAAGAATTTGAGCAAATCATCGGAAATCAGGAGTAAAAAAATTTTTTCAAAGAGTATGGATACCATACACTTTTTTTAAAAACACAAGTTAGAGGAGGCTAACAATGGATTCGAAAACACTCACCAGAGAAATAAAAAAGAGAAATAAAGCGTCGGACCTGTATATGTTCATCAACGTACTGGCCGGCATTGCCACCACCTTTTTGGTGGTCTGGCTGGTCAATCTGTTTATCACAGCGCAGGCGTCACCAGGGAAAATTATGCTGGCAGGAGCGGGCATTTGCTTTTTGCAGGCTGTTAAAGCCGTCTTTTATGCCATAGGTATGGGACGGGCCCATGATGAGGCATACCGTTCCCTTGCTGAAATCCGGCTGGATATTGTGAGCCATCTCAAAAAACTGCCCCTGAGCTTTTTCCAAAAGCGCAAAACGGGCGATCTGGCCAATATCATCAACCATGATGTGGAGCAGATTGAAATTTACCTTGCCCACGCCCAACCGGAGATTAAAATCACACTGCTGCTTCCCGTACTGGCCGTCCTTTGCATGCTGGTGATTGACTGGCGGCTGGGTCTGGCACTAATCGCGCCTTTTCCGGTGATGGTGGTATATCAAAAATTTATTTACAGGCTGTGGGATAAGACAGTAAAACGCTATATCCAGAGCACGAAAGAAATGTCGGAGGATCTGGTGGAATATATCTCTACCATGCCTGCCGTAAAGGCCTTTTCCACCGATGAGCAAAAAACCGGTGAGGTTCTTTCACGGATGAAGGCCTATATCGCCTGGGTCAAAAAAATCATGTACACCATCTCCGTTCCCCTGAGCATAGTCCAGATGCTGCTGGAAATCGGCCTTGTACTGGTGGCCATTGTGGGAGGGGGACTGATGATCGGGGGACAGCTCTCTGTGATTCGCTTCATCCTGGCCGTAATTCTTTCCGGTTTGTTTTCCGGCTCACTCATCAAATACATGGGATTTCATCATGCCGACATCGTACTGAACAAGTCGGTGGAAAGCATTACCACCATTACGGGAGAAGCGCCGCTGCCGGAATATCCTCATGATGGACAGCTTCGTCCCGGGGACGTTGAACTGCAAAACGTGACCTTCAGCTACGACGGAAGAGAAGAGGCGCTCAAAGAGGTCAGCCTTATCTTCAGAGAAAATACCATCAGCGCCATTGTGGGCTCCTCGGGCTCCGGAAAATCCACCATTGCCAATCTGGTTATGGGCTTCTGGACGCCAGAGCAGGGTTGCGTCACCATCGATGGGAAAAATATTGCGCGGATGAATGAAAAGGATTTGTCCGGGCTGGTGTCAATTGTCCAGCAGGATACCTTCCTGTTCAATGCAAGTATTGCGGAAAACATCCGCATCGGCCGGAGGGGTGCGGACATGGAAGAGGTTGTGGAGGCTGCAAAAAAGGCGCGTATCCATGAGATGATCAGCAGCCTGCCCCGGGGATATGATACCCCGGTGGGTGAAGGCGGAGCCAAGCTGTCCGGCGGAGAAAAACAGCGCATTGCCATTGCCCGGATCATGCTGAAAAACGCACCCATCATTATTCTGGATGAAGCCACCGCCGCCATTGACCCTTACAACGAGCACCTGATCCAGGAGGCCATCGGCAACCTGAGCCGGAACAAGACGCTGATCATTATCGCCCATCATCTGAACACCATTGTCAATGCCGATCAGATCGTGGTGATGGACGGAGGACATGTTGCAGCCAGGGGAAAACACGGGGAATTGCTGGATACCTGCCCTCTCTACCGGGACATGGTAAAGGCGCAGAAGGAAGTGGACCATTGGGAAATCAAACAAATCAAGGAGGTGTCGGCATGATCAAAAAAATATTATCGGTGGTAACCGGCAAAGGGAAGGCACTGATTGTGACTGCTACCCTTGCGTTCACTCTGGCAGGCCTCTTAGGTGCGTACCTCATGTACCTGGTGGTGGATATGCTCAACCGCATCGGTACCTATCATACGGCCAGCGAGCTGACTGGACTCTGGAGTGCTTTGTTTTCAGTGGTGCTGCTCAAGACGCTGATGGCGGTTGTTGCAGACATGGCGAAACACTTTGCCGGCTTTGACGTGGTGCTGACGGTGCGGGAGAGCCTGATCAAGAAGCTCAAGCAGTTTTCCCTGGGCTTTTACAGCAAGGAGCGGCTGGGTGAAATCAGTACCGTCATCCATAAGGATGTGGACAATCTGGAAGGGGTTGTGGGGCATTTTCTTTCCATCATGTTCAGCGATATTCTCATCGCGCTGCTCCTTGGCGGCTGGCTTTTTGCCAAAAGTCCTCTGATGGGGTTTGCCATGGTATCACTGCTGCCTTTGGCGGTACTGATGCTGGTGACGGGCTTCCGTAAAAATCTCAGGCTGCAGCAGCGGACCAACGATGACCTGGCGGATATGGTCAGCCTCTTTGTTGAATACACCAGGGGCATTCCGCTGATGAAGGCATTCTCAGAAAACCCGGCGTTTGAAAACAGGCTGCAAAGCAGCATTGAAAAGTTCGGAGTGAGCGCCCGGAGGCAGTCTAAAACGGTAGCAGGCTATGTGGGCAGGTTTTCCGTATTTTTTGAGCTTTCTTATGCCGTCATGATCATCACAGGTGCTTTGATGCTGTATTATGGAAGCCTTGACATCGGAACTTTTCTGCTGTTCATCATTTTCAGCATGGAATTTTACAAGCCTTTTCGCAAAACTGAAAAATACTGGCTTGACTATCTCCAGGTCAAGGACAGCTACCGCCGGGTAGAGGGGGTGCTGGAGGCTCCTACCGTACCGGTGGCGGAAGCACCGAAGAAAACAAAAGCCTTTGATATCACCTATGAAACCGTGAGTTTTTCCTATGAAACCGATGAGTTCACCCTGAAAAATATCAATTTCAAGCTGCCTCAGGGCACCCTGACAGCGTTGGTGGGACCTTCCGGCTCCGGTAAAACCACCGTTACCAACCTGCTGCTCCGGTTCTGGGACAGTGAAAGGGGCTCCATTAAAGTCGGCGGCGTGGATATCCGGGAGATGGATTACGATGAGCTGCTTGCCAATGTGAGCATTGTCATGCAGAATGTGGTGCTCTTCGCCGACAGCCTCTATGAAAACATCCGGCTGGGCAACCGGAATGCGACGCGGGAACAGGTGATTGAAGCCGCAAAGAAAGCCCAGATCCACGACTTCATTGCGGGACTGCCGCAAGGCTATGACACGAAGGTGGGAGAAAACGGCGTGGGCCTTTCGGGAGGCCAGAAGCAGCGGGTCTCCATTGCCCGCGCTTTCCTGAAAAACGCGCCGATCATAGTGCTGGACGAGATCACCAGCAATGTGGACCCGGTGAACGAGACGAAAATTCAGAAAGCCATTAGCGCCCTGGCAAAAGATCGAACGGTGCTGGTCATCGCCCACCACCTGCGCACTATTCAGACCGCCGATCAGATTCTCGTTTTTGACAAGGGAGAGCTTGTGGAGCAGGGAACCCATGGGGCACTCCTTGAAAAAGGAGAATTGTATGCACAGCTTTGGAAGTCCCAGGAGGTGGCCAGGGGATGGAAGATTGCTTAAAAGAGCTTCAAAATGCATCAAGGGTGATTTGTATTCTTTCTGCCCATAATAGATAAACATACGCCATAAAAAAACAGAATAGGCTGTAGTCTATAGTGATATGAACCTCCCCATGCTAAAATTGTTCTGCACGTCAAACATTTATTGCAGGGAGGTTCATCATGAAGAAAGAAAAGAACATTGATCAATATAAAAGAGGGGGAAAGCTATCCAGTATTTTAACGGCTGTCAGTGTGGTGTCAGGGCTTCTGTCCATCTTCATTGTGGTGTATATGGTCAGCCTGCTCTGGGAAAATCCGCCGGGGGGAAAATTTTTCCTGCTGGGAGCGGCTGTCTGCCTATGCCAGATCAGCAAGGCGGTGTTTTACGCATTGGCCCTGTGGAAAGCCCATGATTTTGCCTTTTCATCCCTGTTTGAAATCCGGCTGGCGATGATCCGGCATATGGAAAAGCTGCCCTTTTCCTTTTTTCAGAAAAGAAAGGTAGGGGATCTATCCAATATCATTGAGCATGATGTGGAAAGAATTGAACTGTATCTGGCACACACAATTCCGGATGTAGTGATCACCAACATCATTTGCGTGAGTATTTTTATTATTGTAGCACTTCTGGATTGGCGTTTGGGAATTGCCCTTGTTTCCACCCTGCCTTTTGTGTTTATTCTCATGCCGATTTTCGGGAAAATATGGTCCAAATCGGTGGGAAACTATCAGAAAAGCAATCAAAGGGTTTCAGAAGATGTGATGGAATACATCGGCTCCATTTTTGCGGTTAAAGCCTTCAGCAATGAAGAAACCAGGACAAGCAGGGTGATTCAAAGCATGCATGAGTATATCATAGCGGCTAAAAAGGCGGTCTCTGCCCAAACTGTCCCCATGAGCCTTGTTATGCTGTTGATGGAGGCAGGAATTGTTGTTGTGGCCATTGCGGGTTCCGTCATCTTGATGGATCGTCCCCTGACAGCCTGGAATATCGTTGCTTTTATCCTCTCCATCATTCTTGGCGGGCAATTTTCAAAGAATTTCTCTAAATCCATGTCGCTGCACTACAATAAAATCGTCTTTCAAAATACAATAGCTGCTGTAAATTCGGTTATGGATGAACCGGTGGAGATGGAAAAGAAAAGGGCAGAAAACCTGATTGCCGGGGACATCCAGTTCCAAAATGTCACTTTTGGCTACAGTGATCAGGAAAAGGCTCTGAAAAATGCCAATATCCTTTTTAGGCAAAACTCAGTAAATGCCATTGTGGGACCTTCAGGAGCAGGCAAAAGTACCATTGCCAATTTAATTATGGGCTTTTGGCGCCCGGAGCAAGGAGCGATCACCATTGGCGGTAAAAATGTGAGCGATTTTAATGAAAGGGATCTATCGGCTCTCATATCCATTGTGCAGCAGGATACCTTCCTGTTTAACAGCACCATTGAAGAAAATATCCGGATAGGCAGGGAATCCGCAAGCAGGGAAGAGATTGTAACAGCTGCGAAGAAGGCGCGCATCCATGAAGTGATCATGGGCTTCCCCGAAGGATATCAGACCTTCGTTGGAGAAGGGGGAACCAAATTGTCCGGAGGGGAAAAGCAGAGGATTGCCCTTGCCCGCATGATTTTGAAGGATGCGCCCATTGTGATTCTGGATGAGGCCACGGCGGCAGTTGACCCTTACAATGAGCATTTGATACAAAAAGCAATCAGCAATCTGTGCGAAAACAAGACATTGATTATGATCGCCCATCATTTAAACATCGTTGCAGCCGCCGACCAGATTGTTTTGCTGCAAGACGGTGAAATCCTTGCAAACGGGACCCACAGCGAGCTGCTGGAGGGAAGCGGCCTGTACCGCTCCATGGTGGAGGCCGAAGGGCAAGCGGAGTGCTGGAATATCAAAGGAGGTGCAGCTTTATGCTAAAAGAGCTGTTTGACACCATCGGCAAAAAGGGGAAGCGGATGCTGATCGCGGCGGTGATCTCTACCACCCTGGGGTCCCTTTTATCCGTAGGCATCCTCCTGACAATTTTTATGATGCTGACCCATATTACAGAGGGTTACAAAAACCTGTACGGCTACTGGTGGGGCCTCATTGGAATACTGGTTGTTAAATTTGTTTGCAATATTGTTTCAAGCGGTACCTCGCATTTTGCAGGGTTTGAGCTGGAAGTGAATTTAAAGGAGAAGCTTGTCCGAAGACTCAAACAGTTTTCTTTGGGCTTCTACACAAACGAACGGCTCGGTGAAATCAGTACGGTGGTCCATGGTGACGTGAGCGGTCTGGAAGAGGCTGTGGCGCATTTCGGCTCAAAAGCGGTGAGCGACATGATTACTGCTCTTGCCACAGGGACAGCCCTGTTCCTGCTCGATTGGAGAATGGGACTTGTCATGGTCTCCCTGCTGCCGATTGCTGTGTGGATTCAGCTTACAAGCGTTAAGAAATCGGTACGGCTCAATGAAGCCAGCAAAAAAAACCTGGCGGATATGGTCAGCCGGTTTGTGGAGTACACCAAAGGAATTCCGGTATTGAAGGCTTTTCCTGAAAACCGTTTCTTCAAAGGTCAGTTGAATAAGAGTGCAGCACAGTTTGAAGAAAGCAGCAAAGCAGAGTCAAAGGCCGGCGCGGCCGACATGGCCAGATTTCATATTCCCTTTGAGCTTTGCTTTGGACTGGTCGCTCTGGCAGGCTCCTTCATGGTATTGGGGAAAACCCTTGGCATAGATAATTATGTCTATTTTATCGTATTCAGCCAGGAATTTTACAGGCCCTTCGCCAATCTGGATGCCTACCGCATGAATTACACAAAAATCAAGAGCAGCTATGGCCGGATATCAAAGCTGCTTCATATTCCTACGGTCAAAAATCCAGCCGTTCCCCAAACGCCTTCCCGATTTGACATCCGGTTTGACCGGATGGGATTTTGCTATGAGGAGGAGGGCTTTGAGTTAAAGGATATCAGCTTTGCACTGGAGCAGGGTACCTTAACCGCCCTTGTAGGACCCTCCGGCTCTGGAAAAACGACCATTACCAATCTGCTTTTGCGATTCTGGGACTGCCAGTCGGGAAAAATTAAAATCGGCGGCATTGATATTCGGGAGATGGATTATGACCAACTGCTTGACCGGATAAGCATCGTCATGCAAAATGTCATCCTGTTTGCCGATACGGTCTATGAAAATATTAAAATGGGCAATCGCGGCGCTACGAGGGAGCAGGTGATGGAAGCGGCTAAAAAGGCAATGATCCATGATTTTATTATGGGACTTCCGAAAGGCTATGATACCATGCTTGGCGAAAACGGTGCAGGGCTTTCCGGGGGGCAAAAACAAAGGCTCTCCGTCGCACGTGCATTTTTGAAGGACAGCCCCATTGTTCTTCTTGACGAGGTGACCAGCAGCGTAGATTCCCTCAATGAGGTAGCCATACAGAAAGCCATCAGCAATTTGGCGGTGGGACGAACGGTGCTCGTCATTGCGCATCACTTGAAAACGATTCAGACGGCGGATCAAATCATTGTATTCAATGGAGGGCGGATCACAGAGATGGGGAAGCATGGCGAGCTTTTGCAGAATCAGGGTCTGTACCATGAGCTGTGGACAGCGCAGGAGCAGGCTAAAAATTGGAGAGTGGGGAATGCTCCCGCATAAAATATAGGCGGATGCGGCGATAGCGCCGAACAGGGGCTTGCCCAGCGCTATCGCTATGATTATGGGTGAAGATATTTATCCATGACCATCATCCCTCCATTGGAGGATGGTGCAATTTCCGGTATTCTGTCGGAGTCATGCCAAAGCTTTTTTTGAACAACTCGGCAAACCGGCCGGACTTTTTAAAACCCACACTTCTGGCAATGGAATAGATGGGTTCCTCCGTGCTTTCAATTTGCTGCACGGCTTCTTTCATCCGGGTTTTCTGAAGATAATCATGAATGGTGCTGCCAAAGGCAAGCTGAAAGTCGGACTGCAGCTTTGCCGCACTCGTATTCGTCAGAAAGGCAAGCTCGGAAATTCTGGGGGGATGGGAAAGATTTTCATCCATGAGGCTCTTAGCCTTGTTGATGGCCTCAAAGTCCTCCCTGCTCAGGCGGCGCCGGCCGTTTTTTATGCGGAAAGCCTCCGCATCGGCCCCGGAAGTCAATAGGTACAAAATCTCAGCAATTTTACTTTCATAATATAGTTCAGATGCAATACCGGAAGCCAGGCTATGCTTGATTTGTTCAAAGATCAGCTGCAGTGCAGGATTGGAATAGGACTGATTGTTTAGCCTGGTGAGATTCGGAATGTTCAGCATATCTTCAGGGAACCGGTCCTTCAAATAATTTTGGTAAAAGGCCTCAAATACTATAATCCGGATCCCCCGTACCGGAATGCCGGGGGAAAAAATAAGCTTCCCGGGATTTCCCTGATTTAAATAGATATTGATTCCGGCGTCCACAGAAAAATCATGAATGCCACGTTCACGATTTACTACACCTGCGGATTCAAGATAAATCATTTCGATAAATTGCGCAGGCATATGGTAATGCTTGCACGCAAAGCAGTTAAACTGGTAATCCATAGCTTCCACACAGAATTTGTTCCCAAAGGAGAACTGCTTGATAAATCCCTCGGCCGCTTCTCCGGTGGCCTCGTAATAATTATAGCAGCCACTGGCTTCAACCTGCTTAAAAAAAAGGGACTCCCCTTGCTCAACAGTATTGCCCAACTCTACAGCCATGCGCATCAGCATTTTAGATCACCTGCCAATTTTGAATAAAATTATACCCGAAAAAAAGAGAACATGCCAGGTTTATTGTGATGAAAGCGTCTTATGCCCTCATGAGTTTGACATATCTAACAAATAGCATATCACATCGATAGGTCAGACTCAAGGCTTGCTGAAAAACAATCAATGGAGGTCGATAGTAATGGTGGCCACGCGTAGGAGAGGCTTCTGAATTTTTTATAAAAAAATATTTTTATTGATTATTTTTTCCATTGAGGTATATATTATATATAAGTAAATGCAAATGCATATCATTTGCAAATGTGGAGGTTGAATTAAATGCCGGATAAAAAGCTGATATGTAAAGATTGTGGAGCGGAATTTTTCTTTACGGAGGGAGAACAGGCTTTCTACAAAGAAAAAGGATTTCAAAATGAGCCTGTGCGGTGCCCT
Organism: Bacillota bacterium; assembly: GCA_023424965.1. Taxonomy (GTDB): domain Bacteria; phylum Bacillota; class Clostridia; order Acetivibrionales; family JAFADI01; genus JAFADI01. The sequence goes on along the minus strand of JAFADI010000101.1, from coordinate 23,359 downwards.
CAATGCAGAAAATTGAGAAAGCAGCAGAGAAGAGAAAGAGATGATTATGGGAACAGCAGGCCATTTGAAAGGTGAAGCTGGCATAAATCCGTGTATTTGGGCGCTTGCGCGAACATATCCATTAACAGGCGAAAGGAAGATCCCTTTGCGAAATGAGGAAAAAGAAGTGTTTATAAGTGGTGGAATAAGGAGCACAAAATTTGAATTGAACCGGGAGCATAAGCACTATCGGGCTCACGTATCCTGTAAAAGAATGCTTGTTATCGACGGGTGTCCGATTGAGGTATATGAAAGAACCCACGGACAGCAGACAGGAGTTGATATTATTGGGCACAAGCTTGAAATTTCAGGGCGCTGTCCGGATTGCAAGGCAAAAATAGAACAGGTGAAAGAGGGAGTTCATGAAAACGAAAATTGATATTATTTCCGGCTTTTTAGGGGCCGGCAAAACGACGCTGATCAAAAAGCTTCTGGGAGAAAGTTTGAGGAAAGAAAAGCTGGTGATCATTGAAAATGAATTCGGAGAGATCGGTATTGACGGAGCTTTGCTCAAAACATCCGGGATAGAAATAAAAGAGATCAACTCCGGATGTATATGCTGCACGCTGGTGGGAGATTTTGAAAGGTCCATCGGGGAGGTGCTTGAAAAGTTCAGGCCTGAAAGGATTATAATAGAGCCTTCGGGTGTAGGCAAGCTTTCGGAGGTCATTAAAGCATGCGAGGCCGCCCGGCTAAAGGACCTGCTGCAAATCAACATGCTTGTCACGGTGGTGGATGTACTGAAGTATGATATGTATTTGGCCAATTTTGGTGAATTCTTCGAAAACCAGATCAAGCATGCCAGGACGGTTATTCTGAGCAGAACGCAGAAAGTGCCCCAGGAAAAGCTTGAAAGGATAGTAGCTTCCCTCCGGAAGCTAAATGCAAAAGCGAACATCGTGACCACGCCCTGGGAAAGCCTGAAGGCGGGACAGATTATCGGGGTAGCGGAGCAGGATGCGGCGGCTGTGCTGGAGAGCCAGCTGGCAGAGGTAAAAAAGGTTGTATTGAGAAGGCGCGTACATGGTGAAAGCTGCAAATGCGGCAAAGATCATAAACACAGCCACTCCCATGAGGGACATTCATGTGGCTGCGGGCATGATCACCATCATAAGGCCGATGAGGTCTTTGAGGTCTGGGGAGTTGAAACGCCGAAAATATTTGACAAAGAAGCGCTGGGAAAAGTATTGGACCGATTAAGCCGTCAAGATTCATACGGCACCATACTTAGAGGGAAGGGAGTATTGCAGGTCGGAAGAGAACAATGGCTGCAGTTTGATTATGTTCCCGGAGAGGTACGAATGGCAGAAGCAAATGCGGACTATACCGGAAAGATATGTGTGATTGGTACCGGATTGAACAAAGGAGAACTGAAAAGGCTGTTTCAAATTACGGCATAAAATGGAAGGGTGGTAAAAATGAGCATCAAAAAGCATTATACCGTAGTTATCGTTGGAGCGGGTGCGGCCGGCATCGGGATGGGGATTGTCCTGAAAACACTGGGACTGGAGAGCTATGCCATCCTGGAAAGAGGAGAAGCCGGAGAATCCTTCAGACGCTGGCCCAAGGGGATCAACCTGATCACCCCCTCCTTTCCCGGGAATGATTTCGGTTTGCTGGACCTCAATGCGATAGTGCTGAATACCTCTCCGGCACTTCTGCTGGGAAAGGAGCACCCCTCGGGGATAGAGTATGCACGGTACCTGGAGCATTGTGCGGAGCAGTATGACCTGCCGGTCATGAAGAATATTGATGTGACGGATGTAAGAAAGGAAGGGGAGCTTTTTCTTCTGCAGACCGGCAAAGACACCTTTACCTGCAATTTTTTGGTCTGGGCGGCAGGAGAATTCCAATACCCGGATTTGAGAGTCTTTGAAGGTGCCGAGCTTTGCCGGCACTACAGCCTTGTAGAGGACTGGAGCAAGCTTGAAGGAGACGAGCTTGTGATTATCGGCGGCTATGAAAGTGGAATTGACGCAGCCGTGAAGCTTTGTGAAATAGGGAAGCGTTCCGCGGTATATTCAAAAAAGGCATCGTGGCTGCCTGAAAGTCCGGATCCCAGTATTTCCCTTTCGCCCTATACCCTTGAACGGCTGGGGAAGGCTTATCCCACCGGTAGAATAAAGCTGACGGATGGTGTGAGTATTACCAAAGTGCAAAAATCCGGAGGCCTGTATTATCTGTTCGACGGAGAGGATTTTGTTGTTTCTACGCCCTACGCGCCCGTTCTGGCCACAGGCTTTAAAGGAAGCATCACGCGGCTTGAACCATTTTTTATGCGGGATGAGAAAAAAAGGCTCCTGTTGACCGTGCAGGATGAATCCACGGTGACACCGGGCCTTTTTCTGACCGGCTCCCAGGTAAGGCATGAGGACAGGCTCTTCTGCTTTATATATAAATTCCGTCAGCGGTTTCCGGTCGTTGCACAAGCCATTGCTGAAAGATTGGGTATGAATACGGCTCCGCTTGAAATATATAGACAAATGGGAATGTTTTATGACCTGAATGAAAATCCCAATTCCGGTTGTGCCTGTTAAAGGGGGAATAAAATGCAGCAGACAGTGAAGCAGCAGGTAATGGTTATTGGAAAGGAAAGTACGGGCAAATCCCTTGTATCCGCAGCTTTGACAGGGAAAATTCCCAGGAATGAGAACTATAAAGGTTCCACGGTAAGCTGTGATGTATATGAAGGAGAAATGCTGCGGATCATTGACACGCCGGGTGTCTTGCTTCAGGGCGATACGGTCAATGCGGCACTGACCATAAAAACCTTGAGTGAGAATGATACGGTGATACTGGTGATCCGTGCAACGAGTATGGATAGAGATTTAAAGGATCTATTGCCTCTGGTTTCCGGTAAAAAAGGGATGGTTCTCATTACCTATTGGGACAAGCTGTCCTCCGGCCAAAATCTGCAAAGCCATATGCAGAGACTTTCGGAAGAGACCGGCGTTCCTGTCCTGGGCGTGGATTCACGCAACCTGAGTGAGGCGGAAAAAGAAAAAATTGTGGCATTGCTGGGGTCAGCAAGGGAGTTTTCAAAGGAGCATGGGAATTTCGACCTCCCCCTCACCGTCCAGGCACCGGAAACAATCCTGGAAGCTCCCTGGATAGGCAGGTTTCTCGCGCTGCTATTGCTGGTGCTGCCTGCAGCAGTTTCCGTTTGGGGAGCGAATACCCTGGCGGGAAGCATTGAGCCGCGGGTGGCAGCGGTTATTGGAATAGCCGCCGGTAATCTGGATTTTCTTCCTTCCCTGTTGTACGAGATCCTGGCAGGGAAATACGGATTGATTACCATGGGCCCGTTACTTTTTGTGTGGGCGGTTCCCACCGTAGTCATTTATTCCTTTCTTCTCGGGATATATAAGACCAGCGGACTGATCGACAGAATCACCGGGGCCCTTCATCCGCTGGTGCGTCCCTTTGGGATTACAGGGAGGGATGTTATACGGTTTATCATGGGCTATGGCTGCAATGTCCCTGCAGTTATCAATACGAGAGCCTGTTCAGCCTGCACCCGGAGCCATACCATTCATGCCATTGCCTTCGGTGCGGCTTGCTCCTATCAGATGGGGGCCACCCTGGCGGTATTCGCGGCAGCAGACAGGCCGGAACTGGTTTTTCCCTATATCCTGCTTCTGCTGTCCACAACGCTTGTCTACCTGAGGCTGCAGGCAAAGCCGGAGGCCTGCGAAAGAAAGGATGCTCTGATCGATGATGAACTGAATTATCTGGAGTTTCCCCGCCTCCTGCAGGTATGGAGGGAGGCAAGAGGCAACCTGCTTCAATTCTTTTTCAAGGCGATGCCCATATTTGTCGTGATCACGCTGCTTGCCTCCCTTCTGAATTGGCTGGGCATCATCAACAGCCTGTCGGAACTGCTGGGACCAATAATGTCATGCTTCCGCCTTCCGGCAGAAGCAGCGCTTCCAGTGGTTATGGCTTCCATCCGGAAAGATGGAATTTTACTGTTTGCGCAGCAGGAGACGCTGCAGACCATGAGTGCGGTACAGCTTCTTACGGCAGTATATCTGGCAGGAGTCTTGCTGCCCTGCCTTGTGACGGTGATTACCATGATACGCGAAAAATCTGTGCTCTTTGCGGCAAAGCTCTGCTTGATGCAAGCGGGAACAGCGGTGGTGTTTTCAGTGATACTGGCGTGGGGAGGTTCATGGATCGCAAGGATGAAATAGGTTAAATTTAACTTTTTACAGGGTATGAATTAACGCAGGTTTATTGACATTTGAGGATTACTTAATTATAATGAACGCAAATGCGAACTAAATGCATTTGCGTTTTCTGCATCCATACAGACAAGTGAGGAGAATGCCCATGGCTACAGAAATATATGTAATCTCAGGTTTCCTGGGGGCGGGGAAAACCACACTCATTCAGAAGCTGCTCAAAGAGGCTTTTCAGAAAGACAACGTCGTTCTCATCGAAAATGATTTTGGGGAAATAAGTGTTGATGCCGCACTGCTTAAGTCCGGCGGGGTAGAAGTGAGAGAGATTAATTCCGGCTGCATTTGCTGCAGCCTTTCCGGCGATTTTGTAAAGGCCCTCAAAGAGCTCCTGGACCGTTTCCATCCGGACGTAATTATTATTGAGCCGTCCGGAGTGGGGAAACTGTCGGATATCATGAAGGCGTGTTCAGATCCCCGCGTTCAGGCGCTCACAGAAGTCAAGGCCAAAATTACAGTCGTGGACGTAAAACGCTGTAAGATGTATCTTGATAACTTTGGCGAATTCTTTGAAGATCAGATTCAAAATGCCGATGTCCTCATATTGAGCCGTACCGGGGATTTCCCGGACAAGGTAAACAGCACATGCAAGCTGGTGAAAAGCCTCAATGCACAGGCAGTCATTCTTTCAGAGCCCTGGGATGAAATGAGAGCGGAGGATATTTTAATTCCCCATCCGGGCAGCCATGAACACGGGGAGCAATGCGACCACATGCACGGCTGCCACGGACATGACCATGCGGCGGAAGAGGCTTTCGACACCATAACCATACGAACAAAAGGGGTATTCAGCATAGAGGATTTGAAGGCACGAATATCCAGGCTGGAGAACAACCCGAAGGGAACGGTCCTTCGCGCAAAAGGTATCGTTCAAAGCACAGGCGGATATATAAATGTACAATATCTTCCCGGAGACATACGGATCACAAATTGCGCCACCGCCGGCGACATGCTGTGCATTATCGGACGGGATCTGAACCGGCAGGAACTGGTAAGTCTTTTTACCAAGGAGTGATGTTATGGCGATACCAGTTTATATTGTAACTGGTTTTCTGGACGCCGGAAAAACAACATTTTTAAATAATCTGCTGAACAGGCATGACTGGCGGGATGTCAGGATGCTTGTCATCCAGTTTGAAGCCGGGGAGGAGGAATTTGAGAGCCAATCTTGCAACTGCGACAGCATCTCCTTTCCCAAAAGAGTTCTGGAGCTGCAGCCAGAGCAAGTCATCGAACAAATCCGCAGCCACACACAAAGCGGCGGGCTTGACGAAATCTGGATTGAGTGGAACGGTGTCGTCCCATTTTCCGATTTGCAGGCTTTGCTTTTGCATCCCTCACTACGCGGCCTGTGCAAAATAAACAGAGTAATCCATGTTGCAGACGCCATACAGCTTGAGAAGCTGTTAGGCAGAACAGGCGGTGCCCTGCCCGAGCAGATTTCAAATTGCGATTTTGCCGTTGTCCGGAATGCGCGCGCTTCAAGCGTGTTTGGAAGGGTTCGGCGGGTATTGCGGGGAATTAATCCCGGGATTGACATCTATGGCGTAAGGGCGTATAGGGATTTATATAAACAGCTTTCCGGGAAGAAAGAAAATCCCGTGAACATGTTCTTTCTGCTGGTGGTTCTTATCGTCATACTGCATTTTGCCGCCAAGCCGGTCCTGGAGCAATTTCAGATTCCCGTCAACACAATCACCAACGTATTTTTGGGAATCCTATTGCAGGCGGTTCCCTTTTTGCTGATCGGCGTTTTGCTTTCCTCCGCAATACAGGTGTTTGTTCCCCAGCGGGCGATTGAACGCAGATTCCCTAAATCAATTGGCCTGGGAATGCTGGCTGCGATTTTGGGCGGTTTTTGCCTCCCGGTCTGCGACTGTGCCTCCATCCCTATTTTCAGAAGCCTGGTGAAAAAAGGAATTCCGATCCCTGTGGCCGTTACCTTTATGACGGCGACGCCGGTGATCAATCCGGTAGTCATTTTATCCACCTATTATGCTTTCGGCGGAAACCTGGTGATTGTGACCGGGCGCATCTGCTGCGGTATAATAGCCGCCGTTTTAATCGGGCTTGTTTTCGCAATCCGGCCCCATAAAGGGCATGTGTTGTCCGGCGGGGCCCTTGACAGGCTTATGTGCAGCTGCGGCTGCTATGAGGACGCGGAATCGGTAACCACCTTCAAGGGAAAGGCCGACCTGTTTCTACGCCACTCGCAGGCAGAATTCTTTAGTGTGGGAAAATACCTGGTAATTGGGACCTTTATTGCCTCCGCTTTTCAGGCGGCGGGTACGGGGATATTCACCGCTGCTCAAAGCGGAGCGGGCCTGGCCGCTTCCATAACCATTATGATGGCCATGGCCTTTGTACTCTCCCTGTGCTCATCCTCAGACGCTGTCATCGCGCGCAGCTTTGCCACCCAATTCCCCATGGGGGCAATTATGGGATTTCTGGTATTTGGACCGATGATGGACATTAAAAACGTGATGATGCTCTCTGCCGGGTTTTCAAAACGGTTTATTGGTGAACTTTTATTGACGTCCTTTATCGTGTGCTTTGTTGTGGTCTTTTTATTAACCGGATTGGGAGGCGTGTGAATATGCAGGCAAAGGCGTTTAATCCCCAGGTTTTTTTAGAGTTTCTGTGCTATTCACTTTTTGGCGGCCTGATGTTTTATCTGGTGGAGAGCGGGAAATACCTTTTCTATGTTACGCCCAGGATGAAGCCATATCTCTACTTCACGGCCGTAATTATGATGATATGGGCTTTGGCAGGACTTCGCAGGCTGTTTCGCCCGCAGCATATCATACGCTCGGCCCACTGCTTTGTGCTGGTAATTCCTATTTTATCCCTCTTGCTGCCTCACAGCCCTCTCGCTACTTCTGATCTTTCTGCCAGATACATCCGGGGAAATGCCTTGACCGGCGTGATTGGCCGGAATCCATCTGCCTCCCCCAAAAAGCAGATTCCCCCGCAAAGTTCCGAAGCTGGCACTTCGGCCAATACCACAACAGACTATCCTTCAGAGGGCATCACAGATATCACGGGCGGTCCGGACTCAAGCGCGGGAGCAGGCTCGTCCTCAACGGGTACCACCCCCCCGGGAGACAACAGGTCCGATTCCATAGGCACAACGGTGCCGGATAAGGACTCTGGCTCTGCAGGGAATGCCGTACCGGAGAAACAACCGGATAAATTGCAGGGTGAGGAGTCCGGTCCGGCAGAGAATGCCATACCGGATACAAAGCCTGGCAAAGTACAGGAGAGTGTGCCCGGTCCCGGAAATGCTGAGGCACCCGGTACAAAACCCGCTTTATCCGGAGAGGAATTTGCGGCCGCCCTACCCGGGCTGGATAAAAAAAATAAGAAAATAACCGTTGGGAATGAGTATTTTTATCAATGGATTTGCGAATTGTACAGCAATATGGAGAAATATTCCGGATACCGGATTTCAATGACGGGATTCGTTTTTAAGGACCATGTGACGATGGCGGACAATGAGTTTGTACCCGCCCGGCTGACAATGACATGCTGTATTGCCGATTTAACACCCTTTGGACTGGTTTGCCAATATGATGGCGTTTCCGAATTGAAACCTGAGTCATGGGTCACCGTTGAAGGGGTTCTCCATATAGGAAAATCCATGCAGAATGAGGAGCCTCAGATCACCGTGACAAAAATTAAACCTGCGGAGGAAGTGGAGGGCTACGTCTATCCATTCTAATGCATATTTTCCTGCAGGCCTGTAAAAAAATATATTTTTCTTCTCTGTCCTATTTTCATATAGCATAAAATGGTATATAATTATTGCAAATGCAAAGCGTTTGCAATAAAACGAAAAGGAGAGATAAAGAGTGAAAAAGAACATTTTGAAGGCGTTATGTGTGCTGGTGGTGCTGAGCCTGGCAGTACTGGCGGGATGCGGTGCCAAAACGGAAACGGGTCCGGCAGAAGGAAAGAAAATTTCCGTTTATACCAGTTTTTATGCCATGTATGATTTGACAAATAAAGTAGGCGGGGACAAAATACAACTGACCAACCTTGTTCCCGGCGGCACGGAGCCGCACGACTGGGAGCCCACGCCAAACGATATTGCTAATCTCGAAAAGGCGGATGTGCTTGTGTATAACGGCGCAGGGATGGAGCACTGGCTCGACAAAATATTAGGCTCGCTGAAGAATAAAAAGCTGATCGCCGTGGATACTTCCAAAGAATTGAAGCTCATGGAAAATACCGATGAAGACGAGGATTTGCAGTATGATCCCCATGTATGGCTGAATCCTATGAATGCCAAGAAACAAATGGAAGTAATCAAGAATGCTCTGGTATCTGCGGATCCTGGAAATAAAGACAGCTATGAAAAGAACTATTCGGAGAATGCAAAAAAGTTTGATGACCTGGATAAAGAATTTAAAGATGCAACCTCTAAATTTACACAGAAAAACATCGTTGTTGCACATCAGGCCTTTGGCTACATATGCGAGGCGTACGGATTGAAGCAGGTGGCAATTGAAGGTCTGAGCGCCGATGCGGAGCCCTCACCGGCAAGAATGGCAGAAATCACAAAGTTCGTAAAGGATAATAACGTGAAGTATATCTTCTATGAGGAATTGATCAGTCCGAAGGTGGCAGAAACCATTGCAAAGGAGACGGGAGCAGAAACAGCCGTCCTGAATCCTATCGAAGGACTTGAGGAAGAAGATATAAAGGCGGGGAAAGAATATTTCTCCGTAATGAGAGAAAATCTGGAGGCGTTGAAGAAGGCACAGCAATAGCATAGAGAAGGTATATTGAATAGTTTCATCAAAGTTAAAACGCAGGATTTTGGCTGGACCGGAAAGCTGATACCGGAAAGTATCGGCTTTCCGGTATCTACGTCATTGATTTTTTCCTACCGCCGCGAGGCTCTCAAACGGGTATTTTTTTTGCTCAGAATTCCTGCCGCAAATGCGGTGAGGGGAATTGTAAAAATCAGGCCGATGCTTCCGGCAAGAGACCTTACAATCTCACTGGCGATGACATCCTTGTTGATAATTTCCGCAAAGGGGATATTATATACCATTAATAAAAGAAGCAGCTGCAGTGAACTTCCGGCATAGGCAAGAATCAGCGTATTGGACATGGTGGCCATAATGTCCCTTCCCACATTCATTCCCGCTTTGATCAGCTCAGCCTTTTTAATTCTAGGTGTGGACGCATGGAGCTCATGCATTGTGGAAGCGATGGACATGCCCACATCCATGGCCGCACCAAGAGCACCGATAATAATTCCTGCGAAAAGCAGACCCCTGAAGTCAAAGCTTATGGTCTGGGGAAGATACAGGAGCATTTGGGATTGCTCATCTCCCATTCCCGTGAGCTTTGCCAGAGTACCTACAAATTGTGCAATTATTCCGGCGGTGACGACTCCCCCGGTTGTACCTATGATAGCCGCCAGGGTCTTTTTACTCCATCCGCTGACGAGGAGGAGCGTGATGACAATAATGCCGGTACATACACCCACAGACACCATCACCGGGTCATAGCCCTTCAAAATTGACGGAATCAGGATTTTTACGACGCCATAGCAGGTTAATACGAGAGAAATTAAAGCCTTTACGCCTTTGAGCTTTCCTACGAAGAGGAGTACCAGGACAAAAGCGGCAGCAAGAAAAAAGAGGTATTTGTCTCTGACAATATCCGATACATAGGCATCTTTGACGGTGCCGTCTTCATTTTCTTCAATATACAGCCGGACTTCATCCCCTTTTTCCAGCGTTGTTCCTTTGTGCTTTTCATTAAAGCCGGGGGACAGTGTGTACTCCGCTTTTATAACCTGACCCTTAAAGGGGCCCTCCAGAATTTTTACTTCTACCATTTGGGATTTAGCCAGTAAGCTGCCCTCGAGGGAGTCACCTTCTTTAGCCTGTACCGACAGAGACCTCAGGACCTCAGCCCGGACGGAAGCCGGTGCGTCCGCCGCTTGTTCCATTGCACACACATATTGCGAAGATAATAGAAAGAATAGAATGACGAGCCATAGGTTTATAAAAGCTTTTTTCACGGTATATCACTCCCTGGAAGTGTAATTGCAACTGATACTTATTTGCATTTGATATATAATCCTATCGGACAAGCGCCGGATTTATGCTAAATTTTTATAAAAACACCTGTCTGGCTTATTTTCAATAAAGGAATTTTGGTGTATAATAAATGCAAATGCTAATTGTTTGCAAATTCATCCTTTGGTTTTTATTGGTGTTACAGCGCAAATATCGTTGAATTTGGTATCATCTGATTCATAATAATGATAAAATAAATTTTGTGTTATATACGCTTTGAGAAGGGATGAATAGATGGTGGAAGAGATTAGCAATAAAGAGAGGTTCACAAGCAACGGCATCAAAAATACCCGGCAGCGCAGCAAGATATTTGACATTTTAAAGCAGCAGGAGTTTCCTACCACAGCAGAGGAGATTTATTTGAAGCTGAAGCAAGTGGATACTGCCATTAGCTTATCAACAGTCTATAGGATTCTTGATGTGTTTGTTTCCAAAGGTCTTGCCTTAAAGAACAACATCTCAGAAGACAATAAGGCGATGTTTGAACTGAACCGGATGGAGCACAAGCACCACCTCATATGTGTCTGTTGCAAAAAGATACTGGTTGTTGATCAATGTCCATTGGAAGTCTATGAAAAAAAACTGGAGAAAAAGACCCGGTTTGATATTACCGGACATAAGCTTGAAATCTTCGGCTATTGCCCCGAATGCAGGCAGAAGGAGTAGAAGCTGAGTTATCGAGCGATAGGGGTGCACGATAGGATGCAGGCATAATAAAGACGAATGCTTGCTCATAATTTCAGGAAAAAGTTTATATATAATTATATATAAACTTTTTATGCATATTACAGAGGATATGGGGATGAAAACACAAATTGTTATAGTCACTGGCTTTTTAGGGTCCGGAAAAACAACGTTTATAAACAGTATGCTTGAGAATGAAAAGCCCTCGTCAAAAAGTACGGTGATTATACAGGGAGAGTTTGGCGAAGCAGCGCTTGAGGACAGTCTCCTGGAGGATAAGAATATCTGCGTCCAAAAGCTTGATAAAGAGACGAATCTGGACGCTCAATGGCTGCAAGGCATTCTAAAAAAGTACCTTCCGGACAGGGTTATTGTTGAATTGAACGGAATGCACCAATTGGAGGATGCCTTGACCGTGATGGATGACCGAAGCATCCGAAAGAGCTGTGCGGTGGATAAAATAGTTTGTACCATCGATGCGTCCACCTTTGACCTGTACATGAATAATATGGGAGCCATCCTGATAGAACAAATTTCCAACAGCGACTTCATCGTGGTAAATAAGGCGGATAACTTTTCAAAGCCCAGGCTGGATGCAATGGAAAAAACGCTTAAAGCCATAAACAAATTTGCAGAAATTGTCAGGGGTGTCATGAGTGAGGAGGAGAACATATCCGCTGACCATGGAGCCATGTACATGGAAAAGGAGGTCAGACCTCGCAAGCCCTCGGATAAGCTTTTTGCAGTATTTATAATACTTGTTGCCGGGTACCTGTTTTTCTCCGTATTCAGATCAGTGGATTTCAGCGCTTCAAGCATAGACCTGTCCTGGCTGCAAGTGCTGAATACCGTATTCCTGAGCATATTAATCCAGGCATTTCCCTTTATTTTGTTTGGGGTGCTTGTTTCAGCGATTATACAGGTGTTTGTATCCAGTGAAACCATCGTAAAGCTTTTCCCGCGGAAAAAGGGGCTGGGATTTGTCGCTGCGGCGCTTGTGGGACTGTTTTTTCCGGTCTGTGACTGCGCGATTATTCCCGTAGCGGCACGGCTTGTGAAAAAAGGTGTCCCCATACCGACAGCAGTGACTTTTATGCTTGCGGCACCCATTGTAAATCCCATCGTCATAGCATCCACCTTGTATGCATTCCCCGGCCGGCCGTCCATCGCATTTTACAGGGTATATTTAGGCATTACCGTCGCTTTGGCCGTTGGATTGATATTTTTGTTTTTCCCTGAAGCAAATACCTCGGTGTTAAACGGGTTTGACAATTTTACCTGCAAATGCGGGTATTGCGGGGATAGGGGCAGGCCTCAAAATATATGGAGCAAAATAGAAGCGATTTTCAAACATGCAGGCGCCGAGTTCTTTGAAGTAGGCCGTTATCTCATTGTGGGTGCTTTTTTATCGAGTATTTTTCAGACAATGGTTCCGAAGGATATACTCGCAAGCCTTGGGGGAGACTATATTGCAGCTCTTTTGATAATGATGCTCTCTGCCTTTGTACTCTCCGTATGCTCGACCTCCGACGCTTTTATTGCAAGGACCTTTGTCAGCCAGTTCCCAATGGGGGCGGTCATGGGCTTTATGGTCCTTGGGCCCATGCTGGATATAAAAAACCTGTTAATGCTGATGGGAAGCTTTAGAAAACGGTTTGTTGCAAAGCTCGTCCTTGTTGTGTTCGGGCTTTCCTTCGCATTGCTGCTGTTTCTGACGACGCTGCTGTTTGGATGAGGTGATTGAAATGTATGTATCCGAATTTAGAAGAATTAATCTAGACGCATTGCTGAAGATGCTTGTTTTACTGGGCTTTGCCCTGTTCTTTTATTCGATTGTACGGTCTGGCCAGGTGCAGCTTTATGTACATCCGCGCATTGTGCCCTACATAAAGTTTGGCATTGTGATGATGGTTTTAATATCTCTATTTTATACGAGAGATTTATTCAAACCGAAGCGGAGGTCCAACCTTGCCCCATACCTGCTTTTCCTTATTCCGCTGATTCTCGCCTTTGCGCTGCCGGCAAAATCAATGGATTCAACTTCCATGTCCTTCGGCGATATGGGAATTGCCCGGAAGGTTGGCGGAGCCCAATTAAATAGCGGCCCGGCCGATAATCCCGGGTATTTTTCTCCGGGGGATGAGGCCGCAGGCCCGGGGAATGATTTGAATTCGGACCCGTCGGTTTTGCCGGGCCCGGATAATGGTTCGGATTCCCTGGCGTTGGCAGGGCCTGACCCTGGCCAGAAGGACAGCGGCCTGAAACTGCAAAACGATAGGGTGGTTATGGACGACGACAACTTCGTTAAATGGCTCCAGGAAATTTATGAAAAAATGGGAGTATATGAGGGGAAAAAGATCGAGGTGACGGGGTTTGTGTTCAAAGACAAGCAGTTTGAAAAAAATGAATTCGTACCGGCGAGACTGATGATGGCCTGTTGCACAGCGGATTTACAGCCGGTGGGTTTTTTGTGCCGCTATGACAAAGCGTTTGAATTAAAACAGGATACCTGGATAAAAGTCACAGGCAGGGTTAAAATTATAGATTATAAAGGACAAAAAACGCCGGTGATAGACGCTGAAAGCATCGTGGGGGCAGATAAACCCAAAAATGAATATGTGTACCCTTATTGAGACAAATCAGAAAATATATGGATATTAAGCGCGATAACGGCCCGGTGAAGGCTGATTCCATGTGCCATGCCTGTCCCCTTGCGGCAGGTTTTGTTTTGGTACCACCTTTGGCGACTTTAAATTCTCAAGCGGACCGGATTGTGGTATAATTTTAAGGTGCAGTCGGTTTGAAGGACGTAAGCCGGGAGGGGTTTGAACTCCGGTATGTGCATTAAATTGGATGAAGCCCGTAAAATGAGAGGATAAACATGTTTAATCCCATTAAAAGCAAAAAGGTGTATGAATATATCATCGAGCAGATCCAGTCCATGATTCTGGATGGAACACTCAAAAAGGGAGACAAGCTTCCCTCCGAAAGGGTTCTGGCGGAACAACTGGAGGTGAGCAGGGCTTCCATACGTGAGGCGCTGAGGGCTCTTGAGGTCATAGGGCTTGTGGAAAGCAAGCAGGGCGGAGGAAACTTCATTCAGGCGAATTTTGAGAAAAGCCTTTTCCAGCCCATGTCCATCATGTTCATGCTCCAGAAAAGCAAACCGGAAGACATTCTGGTTTTGAGAAGAATCCTTGAAATTGAGAGTGCCACCCTGGCGGCATCAAGGGTTACAGAGCCGGAAATTCTGGCAATGGGGCAGCTCATCGACGACTTTAAGAGCACGGAAGATGAGGCGTCCAGCAGCAAGATTGACAAGGAATTCCACTACAAAGTGGCCCAGGCTTCGGGAAATTTGCTGCTGCTCAATACGTTAAACGTCATATCCAACCTGATCGAGCATTTTATTAAGGATGCGAGAGCCGCCATCATGAGGGACAAGGAAAACAAACAACTCCTCATCGAGCAGCATGAGGAAATATACCGGGGGGTGGAGTCACGCGACCCTGAGAAGGCTTCACAAGCCATGAAAAAACACTTCGAATTCATCGAGAAGATTTACATGCAAGGAAGTCCGTAATGATAAGACTTTGAAATTTATTCCTGCCGCTTTGACGGTTTATCTAATCCTTTCCAAGAAAATATCAAAATTCAGCCATTTCCATGGACGAAGCTTGCCGGACAAAAGCGGGTTTGAATGTCCTTTTTGCCGGCGTCGAAATCATGTGAATTATTTATCCAGGATTGTTAAATAAATAATTAATATGTTAAAAAAATAACTTAATGGAAATCCATGAAGTGTTATGTTAACATAAATATATCAACTGGTCGGACCACCCGACCAATAATCTTGGAGGATGATTTATGGACACGATCCTGTTATTTGCAATTGCAATTGTTCCAATTGTATGGCTTATTACAGCTCTGGGATTTCTCAAGCTGCCTGCGATGCATGCCTGTCTGGGCGCATTGGCAGGCACGGCAGTGCTTTCCTTGCTGGTATGGAAGATGTCCGCATTGACAATGCTTTCAGCCGTCTTTGAAGGTATCGCCCTGGCGTTGTGGCCCATCATGCTTGTCATCATTGCGGCCATCTTCGCGTACAATCTTTCAATTCACACAAAAAGCATGGAAACCATCAAAAAAATGCTGTCGGGAATCTCCTCTGACCGGCGTATCCAGGTGCTGATCCTGGCCTGGGGTTTTGGAGGGTTCCTGGAGGCGGTTGCAGGGTATGGTACGGCTGTGGCCATCCCGGCGGGTATCCTGGCCGCTCTTGGCTTCCAACCCGTATTTGCCGCCGTGATCTGCCTTATTGCAAATACCGTTCCTACAGCCTTCGGAGCGGTGGGCATCCCGGTGACAACACTGGCCAAAGTTACAGGGCTTGATGTCATGCCTCTGAGCTATACCATCGGTTTGCAGCTTTTGCTGTTTATTGTCATCATCCCCTTTGCCCTGGTGATTATCACCACCAAGAGCTTTAAGGGATTAAAGGGAGTTGTGGGAATTACGCTGGCCTCCGGCGTTGCCTTTGCCGTTCCGCAGATGCTGGCGGCAAAGTACTTGGGGGCTGAGCTTCCGGCCCTGCTGGGAAGCATATGCAGCATGGGGGTAACAATTTTACTGGCAAAATATTTTTATAAGGACAAACAAAACTCGGCTCCTTCGGGTATTTCACTCAAGCAGGGAGTCATTGCATGGATCCCCTATATTCTGGTCTTTGTCTTTATCATTCTGACCAGTCCTTTATTTCCCGCGGTCAGTGAATTTTTAGGACAGGTGAAGACCTCGGTGGTCCTTTACCTTGGAGAGGGCGCCAGCCCTTCGGTATTCAAATGGATTGCCACGCCCGGCACCCTGATGATTCTTGCAGCCGTTTTGGGCGGATTGATCCAGGGGGCCCGCCTGAAGGAAATTGTAAAGGTTTTTGGTAAAACGCTGAAGCAGCTCTGGAGGTCAACCGTTACGGTCATGTCCATTGTTGCCATGGCCAAGGTAATGGGCTACAGCGGTATGATCACATCCATTGCGGTTGTATTGGTCAAGGTCACCGGAGCCTATTTTCCCTTCATCGCACCTGCCATCGGGTCTCTCGGAACCTTCCTGACAGGCAGCGATACTTCTTCCAACGTCCTGTTCGGGTCACTGCAGGTGGAAGTCGCAAAATCTACCGGGGTGGATCCGTACTGGCTGGCCGCGGCCAATACTTCAGGCGCCACGGCGGGCAAGATGATATCCCCGCAGAGTATTGCGGTGGCCACATCCGCTACGGGACTCGTAGGGTCTGAAGGGAAAATATTCATCCAGTCCCTCAAGTTCTGCCTGGGCTACGTGGTTGTACTCGGCGTTCTGGTTCTGGTCGGAAGCTGGTTTATTTAAAATATGCTCCGCCTCGAACAAAGTGATAAGGAAGCGGAGCATGAAATGTACGATTGCGGACACGCAATAAATTAATGAAAAATGAGTGTCCACACACATTATAAATTGCGAGAGGTGTAAAAATGAAGATTGTCGTGTGCGTTAAGCAGGTACCCGGTACCAACAAGGTGGACGTAGACCCTGTAACCGGTGTTTTGAAGAGGGATGGCGTGGATTCCAAAATGAATCCCTATGATTTGTATGCGGTGGAAACCGCACTGCGAATCAAAAATGAGAAAGGTGCCGAAGTCGGTGTCATCAGCATGGGACCTCCACAGGCAACGGAGGTTATCAAGGAGGCCTTCATGATGGGAGCGGATGATGGGGTGCTGTTATCCGACCGGAAGTTTGCCGGGGCGGATGTGCTTGCCACAGCCTATACGCTGTCGCAGGGAATTAAAAAATTGGGCGGTCCGGACTTAATTTTATGCGGCAAGCAGACAACCGACGGGGATACGGCCCAGGTGGGGCCCGAGATGGCGGAGTACCTGGGGATTCCCCATGCCGCAAATGTGAGAAAGATCCTTGAAGTGGGAGAAGCTTCAATTTTGGTGGAAATTGACATGTTGGACTGCCTTCAGACGGCAAGGATCGAATATCCGTGCCTGATCACCGTGGAGAAGGACATCTACCAGCCCAGGCTTCCATCCTTCAAGAGGAAGCTGGAGATTAAAAATAAGGATGTCAGGGTTTTGTCCTGCAGGGATTTCGAAGACCAGGACGAAAGCAAATACGGCTTGAACGGGTCACCCACAAAGGTGGAAAGGATTTTTCCTCCGGAAGTGAACACCGACAGGGAAATCTGGAAAGCGGACAGCGGGGAATTGTCCCAAAAGCTTTTGAACAAGCTGAAGGAATTGAAGTTTGTATAATGTATAGGAGGCATATATGGCAAAGTTAGTGATACACCAGGATAAAATACCGGATTTGGATGCGTTCATGGCTCTATGTCCTTTCAAGGCGATCCAGAACACAGAAGGAAAGCTGGAAATCAATGCGGCATGCAAGATGTGCAAAATATGCGTGAAGAAGGGGCCTGCCGGGGCGGCGGAATACATTGAGGAGGAGCTCACCCAAATCGATAAAAGCCTGTGGAAGGGCATCGCCGTTTATGTGGAGCATGTGGACGGCGACATCCATCCCGTAACCCTGGAGCTGGTCGGAAAGGCAAAAGAGCTGGCCTTAAAAGTGAATCAGCCGGTATATGCCCTTTTCATCGGGCACGCTGTGTCTGAAAAAGCGAGGGAGCTGCTCCACTATGGCATTGACCGGGTGTTTGTTTACGACACGGAGGAACTGAAGGATTTCAGGATTGAGTGCTATACTGCAGCGGCGGAGGATTTCATCAACAACTTAAAGCCCAGTGTGATTCTTGTGGGTGCCACTTCCATCGGAAGATCCCTCGCCCCGAGAATTGCGGCAAGGTTCAGGACGGGCCTGACCGCGGACTGCACGGTTCTGGACATCAAGGAGAATACCGATTTGATCCAGATCCGTCCGGCTTTTGGCGGGAATATCATGGCGCAGATCGCAACTCCCAATAACAGGCCTCAAATTGCCACCGTCCGGTACAAAGTAATGTCAGCGCCGGAAAGATGCGAAGCTGAATCGGGAAGCATAACCCAATGCAGCATCCCGAAGGAAATGCTGAAATCGGGGATACAGGTGGTAAAGACCACCAAAAAAGAGAAGGAAGTCAGCATCTCCGATGCGGAAATCATCGTGGTCGCAGGAAGAGGCTTGAAATCAGAAAAGGACATGCAGATGGTACGGGAGCTGGCGGAAATCCTGGGAGCGCAGGTTGCAGCCACAAGATCTCTGGTGGAGTCGGGTTGGGTGGATGCGAAAAAACAGATCGGTCTGAGCGGAAGAACCGTAAAGCCCAAGCTCATCATCACCTGCGGCGTGTCGGGAGCCGTTCAGTTTGCCGCGGGAATGAAGGGGTCGGACTGCATCATTGCAATCAACAGCGATGAAAAGGCGCCGATATTCCAGATCGCCCACTATGGAATTGTAGGGGATATTTACGAGGTGATTCCCGGGCTTGTTAAAAATATCAGAGGCGGTCAGGAGGTTGAGCAATGTCTTATAAAAGCATAGAACAGCAGGATATCGATTTTTTGGTTTCCCTTTGTGGAAGCGAAAGAGTTTTGGTGGGAGATGCCATCAACGAAGATTTCAGCCATGATGAGCTTTCCGGCATACGGAAAATGCCCGAGGTCCTTGTGGAAGTCCTCTCCACCGGGGAAGTGTCAAAGATCATGAAATATGCCTATGAGAACAGCATCCCTGTGACGCCGAGAGGGCAGGGAACAGGCCTGGTGGGGGCATCGGTGGCCATCCATGGCGGAATTATGCTCAATATGAGCAAAATGAACCGTATTCTGGAACTGGATGTTGAGAACCTTACCCTGACGGTTGAACCCGGGGTATTGCTTATGCAGATTTCAGAGTTTGTCGAGGGGCATGATCTTTTCTATCCGCCGGACCCCGGTGAAAAGAGCGCTACCATCGGAGGGAACATCAACACCAATGCCGGAGGCATGAGGGCCGTCAAGTACGGCGTTACCAGGGATTATATAAGAGGCCTGGAGATTGTACTGCCCAACGGGGAAGTCCTTGAAGCAGGGGGAAAGGTTGTAAAGAACAGCTCCGGATACAGCATCAAAGATCTGATTGTGGGTTCCGAAGGAACGCTGGGAGTTGTCACCAAGGCAATCTTAAAGCTGCTGCCGTTGCCCAAAAAGGTTTTGAGCCTGCTGATTCCTTTTCCCGATCTGGACCGGGCCATTGAGACGGTGCCTAAAATTATAAAGTCCAAGCATATTCCTACGGCCGTTGAGTTTATGCAGAGAACCACCATTCTTGCGGCGGAGGAATACCTGGGTAAAAAATTCCCCGACAACTCTTCCGACTCCTATCTTCTGCTGACCTTTGACGGGAACAGTACGGCGGAGATTGAAGCCGTTTACGAACAGGTGGCCCACATATGCCTGGAATCGGGAGCTCTGGACGTGTTCATCTCCGATACCCAGGAAAGGCAGCAGTCCATATGGTCGGCAAGGGGAGCCTTCCTTGAAGCCATAAAATCCTCAACCACCGAGATGGACGAGTGTGATGTGGTGGTGCCCAGAAACAAGGTGGGACAGTTCGTAAGATTCACCAATGAACTGCAGTCCCGCTTCGATATAAGGATCCGGAGCTTTGGGCACGCAGGGGACGGCAACCTCCACATCTATGTTTTGAAGGACGGCTTGACCGAGGAGGTATGGCAGCAAAAGCTGAAGGATGTCATGCAGTGCATGTACGACGAGGCCAGGGGGCTGAACGGGATGGTTTCCGGAGAGCATGGGATCGGATTTGCAAAGAAGCCCTATTTGAATGAATCGGTGGGGGAAGAGTATATCACCCTCCTCAAGAATATCAAATTGGCCTTTGACCCGAAAAACATACTGAATCCAGGCAAGATCTGCCAGTAAACAGCTGACTGTTTAAGCGCACGTTTCAAAAGCACTTTCCGGTGATGAAATTTCCGGGAAGTGCTTTTGAATTTCATATGGTTTTGTAGAGAAAGGCGCTGGTTTAAACTGCTCTTCACGCGGTGATTCGATCCAGACTTCTATCTTTCGGTGAAAAAAGTTAAAAAAGGCGTTGACAGATAATGTTATATAAAATATAATGAGTGTATAGTCAATGAGTAATTACTTAGTGAAATTGATGTTTCAATGGGAGACGCGAAATGCCGGAAATGAAAATGCAAACGCAGAGGCAAAAACAGAAGGAAGCGACGCGGAAGCACATTCTTGAAACGGCGATGGTACAATTTGCAGAGAAGGGCTTGACCACGACGCCCACCGCCGACATCGCCAGGGAGGCCAAGGTGTCCCACGGCACCATATTTGTGCATTTCCCCACGCAGGAAGAGCTGCTGACGGCCGTCATCGATGAATTCGGGAGCAGGATTGGACTGCGCCTCCATCAACTGGCGGATGTCAGGGGGACTCTGGAGGAGATATTGAGGGCTCATTTAACCGGCCTGGAGGAGTTTGAAGCCTTTTATACAAAGCTGGTTATCGAAAGGAGGCTGCTGCCTGAAAGTGCCAGGAACACCTATGTCATGATTCAATCCACCATTTCCTTTCATATCGGCATGGCTGCCGAGCGGGAGATGGAACGGGGTACCCTCCGGAGGATTCCGGTGCATATGCTCTACAACACCTGGCTGGGGATGATTCACTATTATCTCGCCAATGGCGATTTATTTGCACCCCATGACTCTGTCTTAAAACGGCATGGTCAGGAGCTGCTGCAAAATTATATAAAACTCATCACTTTATAATTAAATCATTAAGGAGGAATAGTCAAATGACACAATGTATCGCATGCGGAATGCCGATGAAAGCACCGGAGGATTTTGCCATGGGGGACACAACGAAGGATTATTGCAACCACTGTGCCCGCCCGGATGGAACGATGCAATCCTATGAAGAGAAGCTGGAAGGAATGACAGGCTTTATTGTCAAAACCCAGGGGATCGACAGAACCGCGGCAAATGAAGCTGCAAAAGCCATGATGGCAAAACTGCCGGCATGGAAGGAGAACCCATGAAAAATTACGATAATTTTTTCCTGCCCGTGGATGATATGGAGGCCGCCAGCGAATATTACGGGAAGGTCCTGGGAATGCCCGTCAAGTTTGACTTTTCGTCGAAGGGAATGATGGCCTTTCAGGTGGGAGAAGAAGAACCCGCCATCATCCTAAAGGACCGGAACAAATTTCAAGACGCAAAACCCACCCTCTGGTTTGTGGTGGAAAACGTTGAAAAAGAGTATGGGAGGTTGCTGGAAAGAGGGGTCGCTTTTCTGTCAAAGCCTTTTCCCATAAGGACCGGTATGGCGGTTGAGTTTGAAGACCCCTTTGGCAACCGGCTGGGCATAACGGATTATACCCTATAAAGTGAGATGGATTTCATACGGCCCGGACCCATTGTCCGGGCCTTTTTTACATGGATAGGAACACCGCAGGAAGAGCGGTTTAAATCAGCGGTTTCACCGATGAAACGATATAACTGCCGGTAAAATTCACGGGCCGGTTCCTTTGACAAGCATTTTTCAGCGTGATATTTTATTCGTGGAAAGTAATGCCGGAAGGGGATTTTTTATGTATACCAAAACGATGATTGAAAGAGCCAGACTGATTTTTGACTATTTATATGCCAGAGACAACACCACTGCGCCTGCAGACCTGATCGTGGGCTTCGGACATTTTGACATGAAAATACCCCGGCACTGTGGGAAGCTGCTTACTTTGGGCTACTCAAAGAAAATACTTCTTACCGGCGGAAGAGGCGCGGGCACCGCCGATTTGGACCAGCCGGAGGGAATGGAATTCAAGAAAGAGCTGGGAAAGGCCTATCCTGAAATCAGGAGGGAGGACATAATCGTTGAAAGTGAGTCTACCAACACGGGAGAAAATATTCTGTTCAGCGAACGTATCCTCAAAGCCCGTGATCCGGGGTACTGCTTTGCGAAAGGAATAAGGAGCATCCTCGCTGTGGCAAGCCCCTACCGGCAAAAAAGGGTTTTTCTTTGCATGGAGAAGCTTTTTCCGGAGATTCGGGTGGTTAACTCTCCTCCACCAACCACCTTCGAGGAGGAAGCAAAGCTTTTTGAAAGCAAAAATGAGGACTTCATCGGTTTATTGGCGGGGGAGCTGGAGAGAATCAAAACCTATCCGGCAAAAGGCTTCATTGCCCCCGCGGAAATTCCCCCGGAAATTGACCGGGCATACCTGGAGTTGTGTAAATTAACCCATCGGGCGGGTTGATATCCACTGCGGTTACCTTCAAATTCCTTGTAAGGCTTGTTATGGAAAATCATATAAACCACTGCAGCAAACTTTCATGCAAGTGACCGGAAGCCTTGAATCACTTGCATTTCTTTTGTGCACAATTCTTTTGCATAGCTATCGAATCAAACTTCTATGTCAAACTTCTACACAAAAATTCTGAAATTCTGCTTGCAAATATAATGTATATAATGTATGATACATTTATAACGTTAGATTTTATATAGACAATTTGCGGATTTTATATAGTTTCATACGGGAAGCAGCCAATTAAAAATGCTTCCAGGCCTGAATCATATAATTCGGATAAATTCCGGCTTGCTTAATGGGAGTGGGATGCGTGGAAAAAGATGAAATCAAAATAGCCGTAAGAAACGAAATAATTAAAACATTGATAAAAAAACATGACATTTCTATGGTTCCCGTTGCAATCTCCAACAGGCATGTGCACCTGTCGGAAAGCGATATCGAAAAGCTTTTCGGAAAGGGCTACAAGCTGAGGCTTCTTCGGAAGCTGTCCCAGCCGGGACAATTTGTCTGTGAGGAAAGGGTCACACTTGCGGGAGAAAAGGGAAGGCTGCATGGCATCCGGGTGCTGGGCCCTTGCAGAAAAGAGACCCAGGTGGAAATATCCGTCACCGATTCCTACCTCCTGGGCATAAGGCCCACGGTAAGAATGTCGGGGGATTTGAAAAGCACTTCCGGAGGGAAACTGATAGGGCCCGCCGGAGAAGTTGAACTGGCTTACGGCATCATTGTATCGGCCCGGCACCTGCATATCTCGGAGGAAGAAGCTGCATGGTACGGAGTAAAGAACGGAGACCGGGTCAGGATAAGAAAAATAGGTGAGAGAAAAACCGTTTTTGAAGATGTTATCGTCCGGTGCGGCGATGCCCACCGGCTTGAGGTCCACCTGGACACCGACGAGGGCAATGGGGCGGGGATAAAAAACGGTGAAATCCTTCTGATGGAAAAAGTCTGACGGCATTGACAGGGGTGTATCAATGGAGCTTAAGCACTCACAGA